>JAGNPC010000074.1 GCA_017989795.1 Paludibacter sp.
AAGCCCAACCAGCCTGCGGAAGAGATGGTCGAATTAATATGTAATGTGATTGGACGTGATTTTATTCACTAGAATATTACCATGTATGTCAATATCATAAATAATGTACCATGTAGTTTTAGGATTCACCCTAAACTTATATACTTTACTTCCAAATTGTTTATGATATTCATACTCAGTACTGAAATGGTATAAAATACTGTTCAACAAATAACAAACATCAATAATATTGTTAATATACTCAATAATAAAAGCTTCACTAAGCTCAAATTTATCCATGTAAGTAAACCTTGTCTAATAGCATTTAAGTCAACTCTTGTTTGATTACTAAGATATACCATTATCCTTACAGAATTTAATAGTATCCTCAATTGCCACTTTTCTAAATTCTTCAATCGTCATATATCCTTCAGGTACATACATCGACTGGTTTGGATTTTCAATAAAAATACCGCTATTAGTCTTGTTAGATTGTGGCTTTAAAGTTTGTAATAGATGTTTGCCATAATTAGTAGCATCATCAATCTTCACAGTGTGAATCATAACATATTGTTTTATATCGTTTGTGCAAATATACAATCATTTTTTCAAATTGAAAATGTAAGTTGAAATATTTAAGGAAATTGAATTTTAGGCCTGCGGCGTTGGTTTGCCTTCGGCGTTTTTGGTCTTTGGACGTTGAAGAGGCCTACGGCGTTGGTATTTGTTTAAGATAGTGGGGGAGTTTACTCGTAACTCGTAACTCGTAACTCGTATCTCGTAACTCGTATCTCGTAACTTACCCTAAATCAATTCATTCCTTTGCAACTAGGGCATACACCTGCATACGAAACTTCCACCGTATGTATGTCAAAACCTTCGACGGTTGGTTTCATAAATAGGCTAGGTGTTAGATCCATAAAATCGTATACTTTGGAGCAGCTAGTGCATTTAAAATGTGCGTGATTGCTCGTGTCGGCATCATAACGAGCATTTTTCTCATCGAGAGCCAATTGCAAAACGGCACCTTTCTGCACAAATAGATTCAATGTGTTGTAGATAGTTGTTTTGGAGAGGGTCGGCATCATTGGGCTAAGCGACAAATAAATCTCATCAATGGTTGGATGAGTTTTATTTTTCATTAGATAATCCATTACAGCAGTGCGTTGTACGGAGGGTTTGATGTCGAATTGTTGTAAATAACGGTGTACGTGAATGTAATTGTTCATAGGTGTATGTGTTTGGAGTAAATTGAAGATTATATATTGCAATAAATTAAATATACAAATTTATAATGATTACAAAGATAAAGTAAAAACAGCATTATATCCAAATAATAAACCTTGATTTTGATTGTAAATGGAATATATTAACAAGTTTTATACATAGATATAATTACTCAAAAAGAGCCATAAACCTTGCTTATGACTCTTTTTAAAGTTTTGCTACGAAATTATAGTACGTTTATTTCTTTCAGTACACTGTTTGTTGCACGTACAGCGGCAGCACTTTTGTTGAATAGCGCCATTTCTTCGTCGTTTAGTTTATAGTCGATAATAGCTTCGAGTCCATTTTTGCCAATTAAACAAGGAACGCCAATACAAATATCTTCCTGACCATATTCGCCCTCAAGCGAAACACAGCAAGGGATAATTTTTTTCTGATCGTGAATAATTGATTCAACAAGATAAGCTGCAGCAGCTCCAGGCGCATACCATGCCGATGTACCTAATAAGCCAGTAAGTGTAGCACCACCTACCATAGTGTCGGCTACAACTTTAGCCAACACATCAGCACTAAGTATATCGCTTACTGGGCGACCTTTGTACGAAGCAAAACGAGTTAATGGAATCATGGTTGTATCACCGTGTCCACCAATAACCATACCTTCAATTTCGGTTGGGTTGGCGTTTAATGCTTTGCTTAAGTAGCATTTAAAACGTGAGCTATCAAGTGCACCACCCATACCAATAATTTTGTTTTTTGGTAGGCCAGTAGCTTTAAGAGCTAAATAAGTCATTGTATCCATTGGGTTACTTACAATTACAATGATAGCTTCGGGAGAGTATTTAAGGATGTTTTCGGCTACTGTTTTTACAATACCAGCATTTACACCAATAAGTTCTTCGCGTGTCATACCTGGTTTACGAGGAATACCAGACGTAATTACGACAACATCCGACCCAGCGGTTTGAGCATAATCGTTGGTGCAACCTACTATAGTAGAGTCGAAGCCTAACAATGCAGCTGTTTGAATCATATCTAATGCTTTTCCTTCCGAAACACCTTCTTTCACGTCGAGCATTACTACTTGATCAGCAATTTCTTTGAACGCTAGTACATTAGCGCAAGTAGCACCTACATTTCCGGCGCCTACAACGGTTACTTTTGACATATAAATTTATTTTTAAGTTGTTATATTACATTCTTTTTATTCGTGTGCAAAGATAAAAAAGTTTCTTTAATTATTAGAGAAATATTTCTTTAATTTGTACTGTTATTAATAAAATATTTTATAGATGAATTTTCAATCAGATTATGTACATTTGTGATCACTATCAATGATGAATATCGTACTATTTAACTAAATATTATGTCTCGATTTATAAAAAAGAAGAAAGAAGAAATAGGTTTGTCGCCTTATGCTTTGGTTTTTAGAGGTCTGAAAAAAACAGATAAAGTGTGGTTGAATGCATTTGATTATAATGCTGATTCTTTTCGCGAATTTGAAGTCAAAACTCCAGAGCAACTTATTGAATTGAAATCAAGTAAATCAACTAGTTGGTTAAATGTTTACGGTCTAGATAATGTAAAGTTAATGGAATCTATTTCGTCCGCATTTTCAATTGATAATTTGATATTGTCGGATGTAATGAATCCTACATTGCGGCCAAAAGTTCAGATACTTGATAGTAGTATATACTTAAATATCAGGATGATTATTCAAAATAAATCTATTTTAAGTATGGATAATTTGAGTATAATTATTTCAAATAATATCCTTATTTCATTTCAGGAGCAAAAAGGTAATTTTTTTGAACCAATCAGAGATCGTATTCGTAAGCCTACAAATAAAATCCGAAAAACAGGGACTGATTATTTAGCATTTGCATTACTCGATGTAGTTGTTGATCATTATATTTTTGTTATTGGAGAGTTGGGCGAAGAAATAGAAAACCTCGAAGAACAAATGTCCATTGAGCCAGGAAAAGATTTTATGGAACGCATAAACCACTTTAAACGTGAGCTAAATTTTATTCGTAAAGTTATTAAACCAGCCAAAGAAATGATTTTAGGGCTTGCGAAATTGGAGACAGAATTTATTAAAGACGAAAATCGAATCCATTTTAAAGAATTGATCGATAATATAAACGAAGCCAACGATTTAGCTGATAGTTACCGCGAAATGGTGTACGATATGATGAACATTTATCATACAACTATGAGCACAAAATTGAACGAAATTATGCGTGTGCTCACCATTATTTCTGTCATTTTTATCCCTATAACTTTCATTGCAGGCGTGTATGGTACAAATTTTGACATTTTGCCCGAACTGCATTGGAAATGGGGCTATTTTGCAATGCTGGGTTTTATGGCCAGTATAGTACTAGGAATGATTTGGTATTTTAGGCGAAAAAAATGGTTTTAGCTTAGTTTTAGCATACATGCCGAATTTTTCGAAACTGTAACTTCGAATTTTTTATCGGATGATAGAATGGTTTTAAACGTTGCATTATCGGCATTTAAAATGTCTTTAACAATCACTTCTTTTCCATTTTCGAGTTGTAGATATTCATAAACTTCGGTTGGAATGTTTATTTTGATATTAGCTTCATTTGATCCGAAATTTACGACTATTAATATTAATTCAGTCTCAAATTTTCTAAAATAGGCATAATGTTCGTGCGTATTGAAATCTGGATTGTTGAAGTTAGCATATTCTAAATCATATAATTCGCCATCGGTTATTGCTTTTTCGGTTAGTACGGTGTTTAATAGTGTGGTGTAGAATTTACGAACTTGTTTTTGCTCCTCGCTCAGCTTGCTTTCGTCCAATTTACCTCCATTATACCATTGTTGTACCGTTTCTACACTCCAATAATCGAAAATACTAGTACGTCCATCTCGCCCGCTAAAGCCCTCGTTGTCCATCCCTTTTTCGCCCAATTCTTGTCCCGAATAAATCATTACGGGTGCTCTTGTAAGCGTTGCAGCTACGACCATTGCCGGAAGGGCTTGCGTGGCATTTCCACAAAAGTAATCGGACGCAATGCGTTGTTCGTCGTGGTTTTCGAGAAAGTTCAACATCTTGCTTTCGATACCATCGAGTGCTTGCCAGCAATGGGTTATGTCGCTAGCAGCATGACCTCTCGTTAAAATTGCGCGAAGTTTGTCGTAGAGTCCCACTTTATCGTAAAGGTAATCGAAATTGCCGTTGTAGATATAATTTCGGTATTCGGCAGGATTATACACTTCGGCAATGAATATTAATTTAGGGAAATGCAATTTTAATCGAGGAATAACCCAGCCCCAAAACTCTACTGGAACCATTTCGGCCATGTCGCATCGGAAACCATCTACTTTTTTCGAAGCCCAAAAGTGTAGAATGTCATACATTTTGAGCCAAGTGTCGGGTAGGGGGTCAAACTGCTTCTGACCACCCTCTGTGTAATTAACGCCGTAATTCAATTTAATAGTCTCATACCAATCGTTTACGCTAGGCGATGCTGTAAATTGGTCATTACCGGTAGCTTTTGCCGGAAATTCAATATATTCTTGTATTTCAAAATTTGGTTTAAATACTTGATTGGTACAATAGTAAAAGTTGTTGAGCGGCGAGAAAGCCCAATTGGAATTATCTGCCTCACCCAAATCAGTAATGCCTTCGGGCTTTGCATCTGAATAATATTGGCGAGCCACATGGTTGGGAATAAAGTCCATCAATAGCTTTAAATCTGCTTTGTGGGTACGTGCAACAAGGTTCTCAAACTCTTTCATGCGTTTGTCAACATCTACAGCCAAATCGGGGTCAATGTCGTAATAATCTTTTACGGCATAGGGTGAGCCTGCTTTTCCTTTAACTACCGCTTTGTGGTCGGCCCGAATGCCGTATTGCTCGTAGTTTGTTTGCGTAGCATGTTCGAGCAGGCCAGTGTACCAAATGTGAGTGTTACCTAGGTTTTTTATTTCAGTTAGTGCTTTCGATGTAAAATCGTTCATTTTGCCACAGCTATTTTCTTCGATGGTACCATTGAAAACTCGTTTTTTCGATTTATTTCCAAAATGACGAATAAGAACTTGATAGATTGTAAATTTGGCCATAATTAGTGTGATAATGCTTTATATAAAGGCTCTAAAGTATATACTTGAGTCGATAGTTGTATTGTGGATTTTATTTTCTGGATAGTAGTATTCATATTTTTACTGGCTGATAAGATAGCAACTCGTAGATTGTCGATATATACGGTTGAAAATGCTGGTGCTATAAATCCAAAAGATTTTCCTACCGTTTTAGTATCTGTTTCGGTTTGATACACATAGCTATTGTTGATGAAATAATAGAGCATGTTGTTTAACTTTATTATTTTCAGTTTATTAGAGCCTGTTTTATTGATTTGAACTTTGTGTAGCTGACTGTAATAGCTATAACTAGCACTGTTTCCGGGGTACATAGATTGTTGTTTGTCAATCCGAAAATACTCGGTTGTGTCGGTGCTGTTGCTGCCTGTGGATAAGACTATACCAAACTGATCGGTTAAATTTACAGGGAGGCAATTTACATCCATTTCAATGCTGATATTACGTTGAATATCAACCATAAGGCTACTAATATTCAACACTACGGCACTTGAATTGCTGCTTTTGGATAAGAATTTTAGTTTTTTATCTTCTGTAGAGATACTAAAGCTTGTTGTAGATTGTACATCCCATCCCGTGTCGGCTTTGTTGTTAGTATCAAAAGTATACTGTATGATTTGTTTAAATCCGCTCGTGTCGGTTCGCAGCTGCATACTCATAAAGAGGGGTGGGAGCGTGCTTTGGTTAAAAAGTTCATCCAAATAATAGGCTCGTCGCATTCCACGGTAATTAATATTCCAGCTTTTATTGTCAACTGCATCGCCACCACACATGATTGATTTCCAATCGCCATTTTCGAGTATTTCGTTGGTGTGTCGGCGGTCGAGAAAGCCATGCCCCAGTTCGTGAAAAATCAAATTTTCCTTTAGCAAATCGGCCCCAAATCGTCCTCCAATACGGTTCCAGTAGGTTTTATCTATTTCAATACGAATGGGTTTTTCGTAATGGCAGAGCCCAGCTTTACCTTCTTTGAGGTTTGCAAATTCGATGATCAGACCAGACAGTTTCAAGTTAATCTGTTTGTTGCGCAGCGAGGCTTCCTGTTCAAAACGATATACATAATCGGTAAAAGCAGAATCGACTGTATATTCGTGCGGATCACCACACGAAAAAAAGAGCCAACTAACTAACAGAAATAGAGTGTGTTTGTACTTCACAATTGAATTTATTACAAAAAATAACATCGCAAAAATAAACAAAAATGACGGTATATCGTTATTGATGTATAATAATTAGAAAACATAACATTAAAAAATAGTATTAAAGTATGGCAACAGTAACTTTTAAAGGAAGCGCAGTAGCAACAAACGGAAATTTACCAGCAGTAGGAACAAAAGCACCCGATTTTAAATTGGTAGGTGCAAGCTTAAACGAAATTAGTTTAGCCGATTTTGCAGGTAAAAAAGTATTATTAAACATTTTCCCAAGTATCGATACAGGTGTATGTGCTACATCGGTTCGTAGTTTTAACAAATGGGCAGCGGCTCAAGAAAATACAGTAGTAATTTGTGTATCAAAAGATCTTCCATTTGCTGCTAGTCGTTTTTGTGGTGCTGAAGGCATCGAAAACGTGGTAACAGCATCGGATTTCCGCTACAACAACTTTGCTACCGACTATGGTGTGTTGATGACTGATGGTCCCTTGGCTGGTTTAATGGCTCGCTCGGTAGTAGCTATCGACGAAAATGGCGTTGTTTCTTACAATCAGCTTGTTCCCGAAATTGTAGAAGAGCCAAGTTACGATATTAAATAAGATTTAAAATCAAATGCATCTCGTTATGTTAACGCGGTGTATTATACGTGTGAAGATACCCTCCTCTTACTCTGCTGAGTAGCGGGAGGGTATTGTATATTAAAACAAAATAAATAATGAAAAAACAATTTGGCGAAACGGTAGAAGGTTACAAAATTCCCGTTTTAAATGAGCGCGAGATACGTGCAGCTGCAGGTATTTTATTTCTGACTGTATTTATTGCATTGATGCAAATTATATTTAAAGGCAATTTTTTGCCCATGAAGTATTTTATTGTACTCTTTTTTGTCGATTTTGCAATCCGACTTTTTATTCACCCTAAATTTGCACCTTCACTTATACTTGGTCGGATTATGGTGACAAAACAAAACCCAGAGTATGTGGGTGCTGCACAAAAAAAGTTTGCCTGGATTATTGGACTTGTATTGGCTTCTACCATGCTTTTGTTGATGGTGATTTTGAATACTTACAGTGCTATTACAGGTATTATTTGTCTCATCTGCTTGCTGTTCTTGTATTTCGAATCCGTTTTCGGGATTTGTTTTGGTTGCATTTTTTATGGTTGGTTTTACAAAGAAAAAGCACAGTATTGCCCTGGCGAAGTGTGTGATGTAAAAGCAAAACAGCCTATACAAAAAATTTCGTGGCTTCAAGTAGTTGTTCTTGTGTTGTTTATCGTTTTTGTGGTTGGTTTGGTTCTGCTTACGCGCGAAAGTTTAGCAGCAACACCTGTAGAATTGTTTAGTACATTAAACTCAAAATAAGGATTTTGAACTTCGTTAGTAACTTGCAGGGCTAGGCCGAAAAGCGTATCTTTGTGAGTTAATATTTTTTGAACATAAAATGACTATTTTGACACAACATAATTCGATAGATACAGAAATAAAGGATCAAGTAGAGGTAATTGGAGCACGGGTACATAATCTCAAAAATATTGATGTTAATATACCTCGCAATGCACTCACAGTGATTACTGGACTGAGTGGAAGTGGAAAATCGTCGCTTGCTTTTGATACCATTTTTGCTGAAGGGCAACGACGATACATCGAAACATTTTCGGCTTATGCGCGTAGTTTTTTGGGTAATATGGAGCGTCCGGATGTGGATAAAATTACGGGTTTAAGCCCTGTTATCTCTATTGAACAAAAAACAACCAACAAAAACCCGCGCTCTACCGTAGGTACTACCACCGAAATTTATGATTTTCTTCGTTTGCTTTATGCTAGAGC
>JAGNPC010000380.1 GCA_017989795.1 Paludibacter sp.
AACAGCCCAGTTTGGAACATTAATTAACTCCACTCAAAGCGATTCTCGTATACTTACTATCACCATGCGCGTGGGTAACCCTCAACTCGATAACTTTCATAAGCTACGCGATAAAATTGAGAATTCATCATTTGGTCGCATTCAATTACCTGCCGAAAACAACCCCGAAGCTATCAAAAACCTTATTTGGAAAGCTACCAACGAAGCCTATCAGGATGCCGTTTCCAAGTTATCGCGCGTTCGTACCAATGTGGCCGTAAAAGTCGATGAGGAAGATAAAGCGGCCGACTTCACCTTGACGGCACCTATTGTGTTCAACGAAGCACCTCTTAAAGGCGATTATTTAAAATTTGATCAAGTAGATTGGGAAAAACGTATCAAAAAATATTCTGCTGCTTTTTTAAAAGACGAGGCAGTGTTTTATGGGGCAGCAACGGTGAATTACGAAGTGCTACGTAAGTATTTTGTTAGTAGTCAGGGCGATAATGTTATTCAAAACACAAGTGGTGTGAACCTGCATGTACAAGGTATAACCAAAGCCAACGATGGCATGGAGTTACCACTTTACAATTCGTACTTTGCCTACAGGCCCGATAAGCTAACTGCCGATGCAGATATAATGAAACAAACCGAACAGATGGTGGCTAACTTAACAGCATTAAAAAATGCGCCTGTTGCCGATCCATTCTCAGGCCCAGCTTTGTTATCGGGCGAAGCTTCGGGTGTGTTTTTTCACGAAATATTTGGGCATCGCATTGAAGGCCAACGTATGAAAAGCGAGGATGATGCGCAAACCTTTAAGAAAAAAGTAAACGAGCTTATTTTGCCTACAACATTAAATATTTATTGCGACCCACTTCAAAAATCCTACAACAATACCGACCTCAATGGTTATTATAAGTACGACGATGAAGGAACAAAAGCCCAGAAAGTGAACATCGTAGAGCAAGGTATTCTTAAAAACTTCTTGATGTCGCGTTCACCAATTAATGGATTTACAAGTTCCAACGGGCACGGCCGATCGCAAGTAGGTATGCAAGCTGTTTCGAGGCAGTCGAACCTAATTATTGAAACATCGGCACCAAAAACAGCTAGTGAACTGCGCAATGAACTTATTCAACTTGCTAAGAGCCAAAAGGCTGCTTACGGCTACTTGTTCCAACAGGTTACAGGTGGTTTTACTATGACAAGCCGATTTGAACCAAGCTCATTTAATGTTACCCCAACATTGGTTTATAGAGTGTACGTGGATGGAAGGCCTGATGAGTTGGTGCGTGGTGTCGACCTTATTGGTACACCGCTTTCTATGTTTGCGCAAATTGACATGGCAGGAGGCGAAAAAGGTGTTTTTAATGGCATGTGTGGAGCCGAGTCGGGTAGTGTACCTGTTTCGTGCTGTAGTCCTACCTTTTTAATTAAAAAAATTGAAACACAGAAAAAAGCTAAATCACAAGACCGTCCTTATATTTTAGAAAGACCAACTTCAGCAAAATAACCCTTAATTATAAACACATGAAATCATTTAAAATAGCATTAATAATATTCAGCTTTACAGCTAATCTAGTAACAATAAGTGCACAAGATACCAAAGCACAAGCTTCAAACTCCGATGACGTGATTGTACAAGCTCTTACCGACGAGATGAACCGCAGTTTAACCCAGTTAAAGTTAAACACAAACAAACCACCTTTTTTTATTGCTAATTATTTTAGCGATGGCAAAGTTTATTTTGGAAGTGCCACCCTTGGAGCTATTATACAATCAAAAGAAAGCCCCATGCGCAATGGTTCATTCCGTTTATTAGTAGGCGATTACAAGGTAAGCGATGAAAACTATCAAGAAGCCTCGCGTGGTTTTTCGGGTGGGCAACGATTGGCCGTACCTGCCGAAAATGACTATTTGGCCATTCGTCGTTATTTTTGGTCAACGCTCGATAAATCCTACAAAGCAGGCATCGAAAAGTATAGTCAGAAACTTACCTCCATGAAGCAGCAAAATACTGATCCTAAAGCCCTAATCGACGATTACACAAAGATGTCACCCCTTGTTTTGAAACAAAACACAGCACTTGTCAAAACCGATCAGCCGCTTATGGAAAAATACCTCAAAGAGCTCTCGGCTATTTTCAAACAATATCCAGCCATACAATCATCAACTGTCAATGCATTAGCTGTAAATTCAGAAATTTTCATGGTAAATTCCGAAGGCTCCCTTGTAAAAACAACCATCAGTGTGGCCGGTTTCGCTATTAATGCTAGCGCCCAAGCTGCCGATGGCGAAATACTCAACGATCATATCCTCCGGTATGCAGGCAACAGCTCGCAGCTGCCCAGTCTTCAGAGCCTACAAACCGAAGTAAGCGCCATGGCTAGCGAATTAAACAACCGCTGTCAAGCACCAATCGTCAAAGAAGCCTATCAAGGTACCGTAGTTTTCGAAGGCGACGCACTAGCAGAGCTATTCAATATCAAATTTTTTGGTCGCAACGGCTTGCTTAGCAACCGCGAACCCATTTATGCCATAGCCACCACCAAAGCCATGAGCAACAAAATTGACACCAAAATGGGCAAGCGCTTATGCAACGAAAACCTAACATTCACTACCCAGTCGCAACTCAGCACATTCAATAATAGTTCTCTCATTGGAGCTTTCGATATCGATGCCGAAGCCGTAAAACCCACTAGCGACCTCAAAATTATTGAAAACGGTATCCTCAAAACGCTCTTAAGCGACCGAGTACCCACCGCTA
>JAGNPC010000381.1 GCA_017989795.1 Paludibacter sp.
TTAGGGTAAGTATTTAAAATGCTCTAATTGAACGCACTTTGTTTTTTACAGCTTTAGCTACTGCTGTCATTTTGCCAGTAGCAGTGTCGAGCACGTAAACCATTCCTTTACCATTTGTAGAAGTCCATATTACGCCTGAAAGACCGCCAACTTTTGATTTCTGACTGTAAAGCATTGTAGCTTCTTCGCGTGAAGGTAAACGCCAATCAGTAAATGCCTTTCCAAGAGCACTGTGATTTTCTGCTTTTGCAATTAAAGTCGAAATGGCATTAAAATCACAACTTCCTTGATCCTGTGTTTCAACGATAAGGCCATGCAAACCATCTTCTGTTACACTAAAAACGATACCGCCACCAAGCTTATTTCCGATAGCTTGTTTAACTGTAGTTTGTGACGTTACACTTGTTGCTACAAATAGCAAATTCAAAATAAAGAAACTAAGTTTTTTCATTGTTTAAAAAATAAATTGTTAATATAATTATACTTGTTTAAAGACCTAAGAAATCAAATACTAATCAAAACCATATACCTGCTCAAAGTCAGTTGATGAGTTCGAAATAATAATATTCTAGTTTTTTGAGCAATCAGATGTTGATGGGATATAATCAAAGTAAGTTATTGTAATTGAGTTTATTTATGAGAAAATGAGCTATAATGAAATGTTGCGTCATAGCTGTGTAAACAATTAATGAATATAACTATATGAAAATATTTTTTGCAAAGTTAAAAAACATGCAACTAGCATTACTCCATGTAAAACATGAAAATAACTAGGTGTAAAGAATGAAAATAACTGGGTATAAACCCTGATTTTTCTTAAAAACAGGGGAGCAAGTAGGTGGGTATCGTAAGTTTTATCGTTTGTGTTGCTTTACCTCCAAATCGTTTTCGGTATAGGTATGCTGGTAGTTTGAATTAGGTTTCAGTTTAGTTTCGTTATAGGATAATACATACATAATATATATATAACACATAGTAAATACATAAATAAAGCATACTTATATATGTATGTATTATCAATGTATTTACTTTGTATAACGAATGAATTAAGTATCTTCATACCAAAAACGTAAGCATAACGAAACTAAAAGGGAGATAGGATGTGGAAATATAGTTAATGGTAAATGGTCTAATGGTAAATTATAGATACTTATACCCAATAGGCGAATTTTCTTGTTTGTACTCAATTAATGCATTCACTACGCGGTCGAATAATTCTTGCGTACCACGGTAGCCGATGTGGTGCATGCGGTTGGCTCCAAAGCGATCGTGAATGGGGAAGCCTACACGAACCAAAGGAATGTTGCGCTCACGGGCGATGTAATAACCTTTACTATTGCCAAGCAGGAAGTCGGGTTTAAATTCCTCGGCTTTTTCACGTAGGGTTTCAAAATCGGCACCTTTGATGAAAAACGGCTCTACTCCTATCTCGCGACACCAATCGGCCATGGCCATCACAAAATCCTCTTCGCCATAAAGCAAAGCCTTTTTGCCAAAAACATATTTGTGAGCATCTACATAAGCATCCACCAATCGGCCACGTTCTTTTACATGATGTTCGGGTAGTTCCTTGCCGCTAAGTGTTTTAAGTATTTCAATAAATTTATCGCTACTTTCAATACCTATCGGCAAAGGCATTTGGTGATTCGTGATGTAAAAACTCGATTCAAGCCATTCGCCCGCGGTTTGCATGGCGTTTTTATCTTTCAAGCGCGAAAAGCCTTTATTAAAGCTTGTACCAAACTCAATGGTGGCACGCGCATTGCCCATGCGTTGTATTTCGTGTACCGTAGTTCCGCCAGTGGGTATCAACTGATATTCGGCTGTATACACATTGTCGAGTGTTTCGCTATAGTCGGGAAACAAGGTGAACGCCAACCCAAAATCAGCTAATAATTCCTTTAAATACCGTATGTCGGCAGGCGAAACCATGCCGGGTAAAATGGTTACTTTTGAGCCTGTTTTATCATGTTCAGCTAGCGTTTTAACACTTGCGTGTACCGTATTGTGAAAACCTTCGGCATGACTACCGCAATAGCTAGGCGTTGAAGCATGTATAAAGGTTGGCATTTTTACGCGTGTCAATTCATTCGCTTCTTTATAGTTGTATATATGCCCTGGTATGTCCTCGCCGATAGTTTCGGACAAACAAGTAGAGGCAATACCTATCACTTTGGGTTTGTATTGTTTGATAATATTGTTGATACCCGTAATAAAGTTACGACTGCCACCATAGATAGTCGCCTCCTCACTGAAGTTGCTCGAAGCAATATCCACAGGTTCTTTGTAATGACTAATCATGTAGCGGCGAATATAAGTAGCGCAGCCCTGACTTCCATGTATCAAAGGCACGCATCCATCAATGCCTTTAAAGACCAACGAAGCACCCAGCGGCGCACAAAGCTTGCAGGAATTGCGGGTGGAGACAAACGAAGCTGCCCCTACAGCCAAAGCTGTTTTTGTTTTATCTTGAGTTTTAATAATAGGTTCCATTGTCTGCTTCTTTATTTTGTAAATTTCCAAACTGGGCTCATGGCCGTAGCATAAATCTCTTTGGCAAAATTAATCATGCCCTCGTAACCAGCCAATGGTTCTTTGCGTTCGTGATTGTGGTCGCAGAACCCGAGCCCGATCTTATGCGCTATAGGTCGTTCCTTAACGCCGCCAATAAAAATATCTGCTTGCTTTTCTTTCACGAAATGCGAAAGCTCTATCGGATTCGAATCATCCACAATGATAGTCCCTTCG
>JAGNPC010000075.1 GCA_017989795.1 Paludibacter sp.
ATTACCAGCTTGTACTTATCGAAAAAATTCAGTCTGTCGAACACATTATCGCCGGCACTGATGGCATGAACTGGTAATTCTTCAGGAAACGAAGCAATGGTTTTATTCACATCCTCCACTACGACTTTCAATTGGTCGAACTCATCCATATCCAACACCTGGGGATCAGCCCAAAGGATAAAGGCATGTTTTGTTTGTGATTCCTCCGATTTAAGAATTTCGAAATTGATTTTCTGAACTTTCAGGTCATGATTGATTTTCTGAAAAAACACAGGAACACCATTCTCTATTGGGGAAGTGTAACCCGAAGGAAGTGTGTAGTAAACATATTCGCTTTCGGGGAATGCCTCCAAAGCAAATTTTCCATTTTTATCTGTTAACACAATGGTTTTACCATCTGTAATCTGCACCGAAGAAATTGTACTACCGTTTGAAGTTACTTTCCCTTTTAAGGTTGTAGCTGTTGCTATGGCATTTATACCAATTAAGAGAACTAATAAAAGTAAATTGTTTATTTTCATTTCAGTTATTATTTATTATTTTGAATAAAACCGGCAATAAAAGCCGCTTGTAACTTTACATATTCGGGTTTATAGTGTACATGATCTAAATAAGCATTGATTGGGAATGTGGACGAAAATGTGTAAAGATCGATCGTCTTCACCTTTTTTGATTTAAAAATACTATCCGACACTTGATTATAAGCAAGAACATCCTTGTTAAATCTATAAAAAGCAACTCCTTTACTATTGTGAACTGAATCGTTTACCGGCGTACAATTCACCCAAATTAATTTCACTTTTAATTTTTTAGTCAGCTTATATATTGACTGTAAATTTTGCTTGTATTCTTTGATTTCAATTTGTTTTTCGCCTGTTTTCGGGTTTGTTTTAATATCGTGTAATCCGCAGTTAATCAGCATATAATCAGCGTGAAATGTTTTATCCAAACAAAGTTCTTTCAGAAATTCGACCACCATGCGCGAATCGCCGCCATTGGCTCCCACAGGTTTATCTAAGTTTATCATCGCTTCACCTTTATCACGCTTGCGGTCGTAATCAAATTTATCTTCGGTAAACATCTTTAGAAAAGGTCCGTAAAAAATTGAAATGCTATCGCCAATGACAAAAAGCTTAATTTTATTATTTTGAGTAAACGATAATAAAAGAAAACTTAGAAGTAAAAATACAAGATATTTAAAATTAGTCATAAGTATTTATTTATTATTGAAGCGATTACCTCATATCCTTTATCACTGTAATGAACACCATCGGTAGTCATTTCTTCCGCCTTTCTTCCCATTTTTTTATTTAGATGAATGCATTTAACACCTTGTTTTTTAGCCATGTGCAATAATTGCGGTATCAATATTTTTAATCTTGAATTACCGCCCTTGTATTTTTCAGTCAATTCATTATCATTTGCAAATGGTGGAGGCGTAATATACACTATTTGAGGCTTTTCTGAACCCATAAATTCATTTTGTATTGATTCGATCATACATCCGAATCTGTGAGCAACAAGGTGTAAACTATCCTTAAAAACTGCTTTGCAATCGTTAGTTCCCAAAAGGATGATTATTTTATCAATTTTACCAAAATGTTTTTTCCCACGTTCCAAATAACTAGGGATATTTTTTAGTGTGTTTAGTGTATCTCTATCTAAATTTCGGAATCCTATGGTATTACCGCCTAAGCTCAAATTTAAAAACCTGTCGTCTGGACGCAATTTCTTCAACTGATTTACCCAACCATTTTCGGTAGCACCATGCGAATCGCCCAAAACCAATATTCGCTGTTGACTCATTACAAAGAATGGAATCGACACGAACAATAACAATAAATTGTATCTGCAATTTCTCATTTATATCTAACTTCAAGTTCTGAAATTGTTGATTTCAAATTACTAACAACTATTGTTTCTGTTATTTGATTTGAGCTTCTAAATTCAGTTCTAACTTTGTTTAGCTTTATACTTTTGATTGTTTTGTCTGAATGAATCACAAACTTAGTAGATCTATGTTCTCTCATTCCTTTAAATTCACCTTCTACAGGCAATAAAGTCAGGGCAAATCCCTTTTTATTGCTTTTCAACACCATTTTTGTTCTGGCAAATTCACCGTTCAGATAAGCATTGCTTCGACCATCGTCCTCAATCAAAGTAAATTCTGAATCAGTACCCGGATACACATGAACAATAAGTGTATCGTTGGTTCCTTTCTCAATGGAGGAAGCATATTTACGCATGGGAATAATTGAACCTTCGCGTACAAAAAGCGGTATTTGATCTATCGGCGCATCAACTTCTATCTTTTTACCACCTGCATTTTTCTTGTTTGTCCAATAATTTACCCAATTGCCTGTTGGTAATTCAACTGTCCTTTTTGTAGCATATTGTTCACAAACAGGAGCTACAAGCAACTCATTTCCAAACATATAATCAAATACATTATTGGGCAAAGCTTGCATCATTTGTTTGCTTTCGAGCCTTACCTTGTGAGCGTAAGAGTAAATATAGGGAAATAACTCCATGCGAAGATGTGAATATTTACGGAACAGATTATCAGCACGTTTGCTATACAAATAAGCCATATTAGCAGTCGAATTTTCGGGTTGCGAGAACACTTCAACAATCGGTGCAAAAATTGAAAACTGCAACCAACGTATGTAAAGTTCCTCGTCCAACTTATCCGTTTTTCCCATATCGAAACCTCCCAGATCGTTAGTCAGAAAAGGAATTTCGCTGCTTCGTTTTTTGGGATCGGTAAACATGGCTATGTTTTCTTTCAATGCAATTGCCGGCACCCACGAATTAAATTCTTTGGTAGGTTTTTCAATGTTCCAGTCCGAACGGGTATCGTCAGTCCATTTACATGGATACTTTTTGTATTCTTCGGTCTCCTGTCCACCGGTATGATTGAGCATAAAGCCACGTCCTTCGGTTTCTTTGCCAAGTTCCTGCGATATTTCGAAAATAACTTTTGATACATTTATAGCCGAGGTTCGGTCAAGTTTAAGGAAATCGGCTCCTTCATCGAAAAAGGGCTTCATTTTTTGCTTAAAATAAGCAATTGCCTGCGGATTAGAAAAATCAATATTCCCACACAATGTTCCTTTTTGCTTGTTTTCAGCATTAAACATGGCAGTAGTTGTACTGTTATTGTGCCACGAACCCGTTTCGTAATAAGTGCTTCTGAAATATCCTTTGTCCAAAAAATCTTCAAAAGCTTCTTCGTTTCCGGTTTTCAGAATGCAATCCCAGGTCCAAAAGCCACCTTTGATATTCCGCTGCTCCATATAATCCCACATTGCTTTTCGGTTGGGAAAATCAACTGTATCAGCCACAAAATCGATGTATTTTTTAGGTCCACGACCTTTTTCTGCGAAACTCCAAAACCAAGAATCAATCCAATATGCATCAATAGGATAATCGTGCTTTTGAATGTCATCAATGCGCTGGACGGTTTGTTGTTGGTTGGTATAACCACCATACAGAATCCCAAAAGCCCATGCAGGTGGTAACACAACATTGGTATCTGGCATTTCAACTATTTCTTTCAACTTTGTATTTTTCGATTGCATTGAAAATGCATTGTAATTATAAGTAATTACAAAGAGCATTATTATCAATGAAACGAAATATTTATTCATAATGGACAGTATTATTAAAATTAACCCAATCGGCAATAACTTAAACCGATTGGGTTAAATAGAAAACCTTAAAAAACTAAAGAGAAAACTAAATTCAAATTTTCAAACCCTGCCTGTATTGTTAAATTATTACAGGATGTTTTGGATTAACAAATGCCGCAATCCTATTTATATGAATTACATCAGTCAGCATTTCTTCTCATGTATAAATAATTCAATTTGGTTTACGAGAATGAATTTTAAACGACATTCACAGCTAATCAACTTAATATATAATAGATAGAACAATGCCTTATTCTAATTTCGTTTATATAATGGAAGAGCAATTCATTACTCTTCCATTATATAACATTGACTAACTTACTATTGTAACCACCATGGAGTTTTATTTATACCATCATAACCACCATACTGATCATCAATAGCTTTTTTGTAATTTCCCGGATTTGTAGTTTGTTCCGAAGTAGGATACATCCATCTTTTGGGGAATGCATTTTTATCATCCGGATTCATACTTGTATTTGGATCCATTGGATATTCAGGATAACCTGTGCGCAAGAACTGATAATAATAACCACCACCGTTGCCCTGGAAGAATTCAATCAACCAACGTTGTAGCCAAATTTGGTGTAAACGGTCAGTTTTTGTTCCACTAACAGCATAATCGGCATAGCCGGTAAAGTAGTTGTCTATATAGTTCTGAGTAATTGGCATTCCGTGATATCCGGTTGCAGCAGATGATAAGTTTTTGTAATATGTCAATGATGCCTTTACACCATTTTCATAATAGGTTTTAGCACTACCAACAATCCAACCTTCTTCAGTTGCTTCAGCCAAAATAAAACATTGTTCGGCGTAAGTGAAATACAACATTGGATCTCCTGCTTTGTATTGTACATAACGTTTATTTATCAATGAATACTTACCTGCCTGATTATTAACCGCCAATTGTTCAGCAGCAAGTTCGGTAGGAGCTCCTTCATAAGCAGAAAAATCTGATTCTACTGCTCCAGCTGTTATCAAAGCCGCTGATGGTTCTCCAAAATAGAACAACCTTCTGTCATTGAATTTTTTCAGAACATCAACCATCAGTTTTGACAAAGCAGTCAGTTTACGTCTATCTTCACCTCCGGTATAAAATGGATGCATAGAATTCTGGTTTTCGGAAAATTTCAACGAAAATATATCATCATTACTTTGCATTAGATTATTTGCTGCAACAATTTTGGCAAAACGTGCTTTTTGAACACTAGTTGCTTTTTTACCAAACGTCTGAATCACTTTTAATTGCAATGCATTACATAGTCTACGCCATTTAATCACACTTCCATCCATCATAATGTCACCTTTAAAATCTTTTGCATTTGCGAAGCTTTCTTCGGCTGATTTTAGATCGTCAAGGATATAACCAATAACATCTTCCTGTTTATCATATTTCGGATAACGGATTCCTTCATTCATTTTTCCTGTTTCAGAGTAAGGTATGTCACCCATATCCAAAGTTGCATTAAAACCATACCAAGCTTTCAGAAATAGTGCCAAGCCTTGATAAGCAGGTTCAGATTGGGTACCTTTTGAGAAATCTACCATATTTTGAAGACCTGTAAGGTTTGCGTAAGAGTCAAAACTTCCGTAGGGCCAGTATGAATAGTAGTATTGACCTGGATTCGGATTGGTTTCTAACACAGCTATATGTTTGTTCCACAAGTTGGCAGATGCAAAATCGCTAGGATTTGGATTCCAAAAGCGATATGTACCTTTTAAAATTTGTGTTGCAATCATGTCGGAAGACACTACAGTTGATGCATCCGGATTCGTATTCAATTCATCGAAATTACTGCAAGAGTTTGCTGTGGCAAGCAGTATTATTATTGAAATAAAATAAAAAATCTTTTTCATATTATTATTCTTTAGAAGGTTAATTTTACATTAAAGCCCAAGTACCTAACTGAAGGATCAGCAAAGTCTTCCACTCCACCATCGGGGTCAGAATATTTGAAATCTTTTGCCCACAAGAATACATTTTGTCCAACTAGACTTATAGAAGCAGATTGTGCTACTTTATACAAATATTTGTCAGGTACAAGATAGGTCAATGAAATTTCACGCAATTTTATAAATGTTTTTGAGTAAGTATCTGCGGGACTTCCGTTTCCACCCCATGCACTACTGCTATGTAGATCAATAATATACTGTTTATATGAAGTGTAAACATCGTTTGGTCCATACACACGTGTATCGTTTGTGATATTACCAACCTGATCATAAGTTACAGATCCAGAAACCACTTTCACTCCTTTGCCAAGGAAATGACCTGTAGAAGGATCAGCAACATCGGCAGCTCTTTCGGCTGTTAATGAATTTGGGTGAGAACCGGATTGCCACATATAACTTTCTGTTCTTGTATTCATTATTCCACCAATAACACCATCCAACGAAACAAATAAACTTAAGTTTTTATACCGTAAAGTTGTATTTAACCCCCAAACGAAGTCTGGATCCGTATAACCAAATTTTGAATCGTATTTACTATATTGCAGACGACCATTGCTATAAATAAGTTCGCCAGTGTCAGGGTTTTTAAGAAGATCCTTACTTGCTAAGACGTCAACTCTTTCGCCAACTTTTATCCATGGTTTAACGGGAGAGTAAATAGAGTCCAATTGTGTATAATAACGTTTGTATTTCGACCAGTTTGTTGAAACATCCCATTGCCAGTTTTTAGTTTTAATCGGTGTTCCACCTACTGTCAACTCCAGACCATTACGAGCTGTTCTTTCATCTGTATTTACAAGTGCTTTTGAGTAACCTGTAGATGGAGAGACACTTCCATAAACAATATTGTCATAATAATCTGTTTTATAATATGCAAAATCGAAAGAAAGTCTATTTTTGAAAAATACAGTTTGGATACCTGTTTCAAATGTTGAAGTAGAAGCAGGTGCAATATCAGTTGAATAAAGTGATGTTGGAGCACTAGCACCATTCAAAGTTCCCCATGTTGCACTTGTAATAGTATAAGCAGGTTTAATAGCATATACATCAGCCATTTTTTTAGATTGTGTCCACGACATTCTGAATTTCAGAAGATCTAACCAGTTTTTCGTATCCGGTAAAAGTTCAGAAGCAACAAAACTACCGGAAACTGATGGATAGAAATATGAACGTTGGTTTTCGGATAAAGTTGACGACCAGTCATTACGTCCGGTAACATCCAAATAAAGCAATCTGTTCCAAGAGAATGCCATTCGACCGTATAGTGAATTAACCTGCTTTGCAGTTCTGTATTCACCTACAGTAGCAGCATTAACCGAAGCTTTCAATGAATAAAATGCTGGTATTGAGATGCCTCCCTGTGTCATACCATACAATGTTTCATCATTGTTATAATTAATTGCACCACCAAATAAGTATTCTACTGTAAATTTATCAAATGTTTGGTCACCCATAAACATCAAGTCTGAATTCAAACTAAAACCCTGAGTCTTACCTGTATTATAAGCACCAGTGGTAGTTCCATTCCATGGATATGCATTTCCCGGAAACGGTGTATTACCTAACGAAACATATGAACCCCATGCCACCTTTTGACTTCCCTGATCGGTGTAATAATCAAGCCCTGTACGTAATGTCGTTTTCAGCCATTTTGCAATTTGATAGCTTACAGTCACATCAGCATTAAAAATATCACGAGTCGATTCGCTTACTTTTTCGTACCTATCAAAATACGGGTTATTTGAACCATTGCGGTAAGTGTAGTTTTGTACCTGATCCTTTATTAACCAATAGTTATTTTTATAATCCATAATATTGTAATCGGATGCTGACCAAATCAATAATGAATACATTGGATCGTAAGATGTATAACCATTTGATCCTATATTAGGGATTACTTTTTTAGAGTATGATAAATTTGAAGTAATCGAAAATTTATCGAGTTTAATATCTCCTCCCAATGAATAGCTGTATTTGTCTAATTTCGAATTAGGATATTGACCTTTATTCTCAACCCAGTTTAAAGAACTACGGATAGAGGATGTATTTGTTTTATATGATACACTGACATTATTATTTGTAACATATCCCGATTCAAGGAAATTTTTAAAGTTGTCTTTACCAATCGGAAGATATTCATAATCTCTGTATTCCTTTAAATACGGATCCCATTGATTTTGGATTGATCCATCCATTAATTGTCCCCACGAATTTGTTGAAGTTTTATCGTATAAGTTATTTGTTCCACGTCCATACATCGATTGTTTTTCAGGTACAGCCAAAAAACCTGATGTGAACATAGCATTTGATGAAACATCAACAACTAATCCACCCTTAGTACTACTACCATTTTTAGTTGTGATAATAATGGCTCCAGTGGCACCTTTTTCTCCATACAATGCAGAAGCTGTTGAACCTTTTAACACACTCAGCGATTCTATATCAGCAGAAGAAACGTCACTCATTTTTTTATTTGTATAAGGCACTCCATCAATTACGATTAATGGGTTTTCACCACGAATGGTTATTGTAGGTGTAACACCAAAATCGGTTGAGTTTTTAACTAAAAGGCCGGAAACCTTACCCGTAAGTGCTGTTCCGATTTCTGTACCTGAAACTTTCCGTAAATCTTCACCAGATACTGTTTG
>JAGNPC010000382.1 GCA_017989795.1 Paludibacter sp.
GGCTTACATGCAATGTTCACATTCATGAACACGGCACGTATTGGTACAGCTATTCAAGGTGTTGCACATGCAGAACCTGCATTCCAAGGTGCTTTACCTTATGCCAAAGACCGCATGTCTATGCGCGCACTTTCAGGCAAGAAAGACCCTGAAAAAGTAGCAGATGCAATTATTCATCATGCTGATGTTCGTCGCATGTTGCTCACTCAAAAAGCAATTGCCGAAGGCGGTCGTTCAATGATTTATTATGCTGCACAACTTGCAGATAAAATGAACGATGCTTTACTTCGTGGCGATGAAGCTGCATTTAAAGAACACGATGAGCATTTAGGTTTCTATACACCAATTTTAAAAGGTTTCTTAACTGAATTAGGTTTTGAAGCAGCGAACCACGGCATGCAAGTTTATGGCGGTCATGGTTATATTAAAGAATGGGGTATGGAACAAATTGTTCGTGATTCTCGTATTTCTACACTTTATGAAGGTACAACAGGTATTCAAGCTTTAGACTTAATTGGTCGTAAAGTTTTACTCTCTTCTAAAGGTAAGGTAATTCGTGATTACACAGCAGAGATTTTGAAATTCTGTGGTCAACATGCGACAAACAAATACATGCGTCGTTTTGCATGGGATTTAACAAAACTTTGCGCTCAATGGAATGCTTTAACTGTTCGTTTGATGCTTGCTGCACGTAAAGATCGTGATGCTGTATCTTCCGCTTCAGTCGATTTCTTAATGTTTTCTGGCTATGTAATGATGGCTTATTTCTGGGCTCAACAAGCGGCAGCGGCTTCTGAAAAACTTGCAGATGGTAATGGTGCAGAAGTTCCTGAATTCTATAAAGCAAAAATTAAAGTTGCAGATTTCTACTTCGAGCGTTTATTACCACGTACGCAAGGTCATGCAGAATCTATGATTAATCCATCGAAAACACTGACTTCTCTTGCACCTGAACATTTTAGTTTCGATTACTAATTTATAAGCTCGTAAAAAAGACCGCTTAGGCGGTCTTTTTATTTACAGCAATTAACACTATCATTTAACCACAAGCTCTTTTTTGAATAAGCTCATGAATATCAATAATTTTATCAACATAAGGTAAACATTTATTAGTAAAGAATTCCCTTGATGCATTTATTCTAAAATCACTTAATAATTTATGTAAAGACAGCTCTAGTTCTGCATAGTTTTTAGTTTCATATATTCTAATTTCTCTGAATTTTAAAGGTACACCTGTAGTATAAAGCTGATCTATTCTTTTAGAAACTAAACCCGTAGTAATACCTATTTTTAAAATTTCAAATCCATTTTTATCATATAAATTGGTTCCTAAAATATACAAAGAACCAATACCAGCCTCTAGCTTATCTAAATTTTCATAATCATTATCGACTTCTGTACTATCAATTAATTCATTATTTAAATCAAAAGAATAGCGTAAAACAATTGGCTTACAACTTCTATCAACTTCAATATCACTCACAGAACGAGTTGCAATATAAATTTGTGCCAATAATGCATGATCCAAATCCTTATAATGACCTTTATTTACGTTGGATATATGAGATTCAGTTCCAAAATATTCTGAATAATTATTTTTTACAATTTCCCTAATTTTTTGAGGTGACAGTCCCTCTATATTCGATTTTAGAATATTTCTAATTACATCTATAAAACGCATTGCTTCCCCTCGAGTTTCTTCTACTTCTATATTAATTAATATCTACAAAAACTCTTCCAACACCGAGTTTAAAAACACATGACCTTGCTCAGTACATGAAATTCGTTGTTCATCATCTACCATTAATTTACGTTTACGTAATGATTCTAATAATTCAGATAAATCATCCAGACTATAACCTGTACGCTCAGCATAAAGTTTCGTATCCACCCCATTGTTTAAACGAAGCGCATTCATCATAAATTCAAAAGGCATATCTTCTTTTTCAATACGCTTATATTGCAAATTTTCCGCAGGAACTTTCGCTAAATAATCTTTCGGTAAGCGCGTTTTTTGAAAACGGTAAATACCATCTTTTTGCGTTACTTTGCCGTGTGCGCCTGCGCCAATTGCTAAATAATCGCCAAACTGCCAATAGTTTAGATTATGTGCAGAAGGCTTTTCTTTGCGCCAAGCCGAAACTTCATAATTCACGAAACCTTGTGCTTTTAAATATGCTTCGCCCTGCTCTTGAATATCTTCCAGAACATCATCTACAGGTAAAATAGGTTGTGTTCTAAAGAAAACCGTATTCGGCTCAATGGTCAGTTGATACCAAGACACATGCGTTGCGCCACTTTCAACGGCAAGCTGTAAATCTAACAATGCTTGTTCTAAAGTTTGTTCAGGCAAGCCATGCATTAAGTCTACATTTACCCGCTCAAAACCTGCTTCTTTGGCATTTTTAATTGCAGAAATTGCATCATCATTTGAGTGAATACGACCTAATTTTTGCAAATGATCGGTATTAAAACTTTGCACGCCAATCGAAAGTCGGTTAATTCCTGCATTTAAATAACCCGCAAAAGGATCATGCTCAACTGTTCCAGGATTGGCTTCTAAAGTAATTTCACAACCCTCTTCAAAAGGAAGTAATGCTTTTAATTCTGTAAATAACCATTCATAGCCTTTTGCAGAAATAAGCGATGGCGTGCCACCACCAATAAATACACTATGAATTTTACGACCTTGGGCAAAGTCTATTTGAGTTTTAAAATCTTCAACCAACGCTTGTA
>JAGNPC010000383.1 GCA_017989795.1 Paludibacter sp.
ATACTGATGATTTAAAAATTAATTATTGAGTTATTTATTGGTAGAAGTTATTGCAACGTGTCAAATGTACACAAAGATTGTTGTCATTAGAACACTTAGGTCCCAATATTTAACATAAATTATGGTTTTTGATTCTGGTCAATTTGCTTTATTTGTTTTAATGCGCTCATTATGAGTGGTGTATAATAATTCTGGTTTATCGCTAGTTTTTACGATGTGGGTTGGTTGTTGGTTTGTTTATTTTGCATTTTTTTTTTGCATATAGAATATTGAATGATTATTCCTGATTTTCTTGTCAACCAGTATAAGGTTTTATTCAAACGTCAACTCAGAATGTGCGTAGGATAAAGAGCTACTTGAAGTTATGATGTTCTGCAATGCTATGGAATTGTGCGGAGTTTCGGATGTTAGAAATGTAATCAAAATTGGTGACACTCCTTCGGATTTAGGCGAGGGTAAAAATGCTGGATGCCTTTATTCATTTGGTATAACTAATGGTACACATACACACGCAGAACTTGAGCTGCACGAAAATGATGGACTTTATGGCGATTTGTTAGCGTTTAAAAAACTTTTAGAATCTAAGCTATAACGAGTATTCTCAAAACAAAAGAAGCAGTTGAATTGTACTTCAACTGCTTCTTTTTTAATGTGTTTAGATTTGTTACAAATTCCGCACAATCTCCAGCGTATCGTTGGCTATCATGAACTCTTCGTCGGTAGGTATGCAGCATACGCTTACTTTTGAGGTTGGGGTGCTTAGTAGCATTTCTTTGCTGCGGGTGGCTTTGTTTAGTTCCAAGTCAATTTCAACGCCTAAATAGCCGAGTTGCTTACACACGTACTCGCGGGTTTCGGTTTGGTTTTCGCCTACTCCGCCTGTGAATATAATTGCGTCGACACCGTTTAATACACCTACGTAAGCAGCAATGTATTTTAGCACCTTGTATTCGTACATTTCCCAAGCTAGGCGTGCGCGGTCGTTGCCTTCGCCTTTGGCTTTATCCACATCGCGCATGTCCGACGATAAGCCTGTAACGCCGAGTACGCCGCTGTGTTTGTTGAATAAGGTGGATACGGATGCTGCACCTATCATTTCTTTTTCCATTAAAAAAGTAACCACACCTAAGTCCACATCGCCTGAGCGTGTACCCATCATCAGTCCCTCGATAGGGGTAAAGCCCATCGACGTGTCAACCGACTGTCCGTTTTTAATAGCACAAACCGATGCGCCATTGCCAAGGTGAGCTACAATGATACGTGAGTTTGCATAGTCGAGTCCTAGAAATTCGGCAGCCCGGCGCGATACAAAGCGATGGCTAGTGCCATGAAATCCGTAGCGGCGAATACCATATTTTTTATACAGCGAATAAGGTATGCCATACATATAAGCACGGTCGGGCATGGTTTGGTGAAAAGCAGTGTCGAACACTGCTACTTGCGGCACCGAAGGTAGCAAGTCGGTAATAGCCTTTATGCCTGCCAAATTTGGTGGGTTATGTAGCGGTGCAATTTCAATACACTCGGTAATGTTTTCAATTACCTCGTCGGTTATTAGCATACTTGCATTAAATTTTTCGCCCCCATGCACTATGCGGTGTCCTACACCTTTTATCTCTTCAAAAGAGCTTATAGCGCCGTGTTTGGCACTCGATAGTACGCCCAGGATGTATTCAATACCCAGTTGGTGTTCAAGAATTTCTCCCTTGAGCATTACCTTTTGTCCGTCTCTTCGGGTATGTTTCAGAAACGATCCTTTCATTCCGATTTTTTCAACAGCACCCGAGCCCAACTCTTCGTTGGTGTTCATATCGAGCAATTTGTATTTGATGGACGAGCTGCCACAGTTCAGTACAAGTATTTTCATTTGGTTATATTTGGCCCCCTAGCCCCAACCTCACCCCAACCCTCTCCTTTAGGAGAGGGAGGAAGAGGGGGAATAGAAAGAAGTTTTATTAAAGTGATTACATTTACAAATATAATAGTTTATTTTGATTTTTCAGACTATGTAATTTCGATGGTGTTGATTGTTTAAAAAAAAAGACACCTGATTCAGATTTGAATCAGATGCCTTTGATAGTGAATGCAAAGTTAAACGTATTTATTTTTGAAGAATTTCGAGTGTATCTGACGCAATCATAAATTCTTCGTCGGTTGGCACTACGGCTACTTTTACTGCCGAATTCGGTGTGCTTATTAATCCTAATTTACCCTGCGTTTGCGCATTCAGCTCAAAGTCGAGATTTACGCCCATAAATCCAAGTCCCTCACAAATGTATTTACGTGTAAATACGTGATTTTCGCCAATACCACCTGTAAATATTATGGCATCTACGCCACCCATGGCAGCTGCAAACGCACCTATGTATTTGCGTAAGCGGTATACATACATTTGTCGAGCCAGTTCGGCGCGTTTGTTTCCTTCGCCAATAGCTTTGTCAATGTCGCGCATGTCCGACGTTACGCCCGAAATACCCAACATACCGCTGTGTTTGTTGAATAGGGTTGAAACGGCCGCTGAGCCAATCATTTCTTTTTCCATCAAAAAAGTAACAACGCCTAAATCCACATCGCCCGAGCGAGTACCCATCATAAGGCCTTCGATAGGTGTAAAGCCCATGGTGGTATCCACCGATTTGCCATTTTCGATGGCTGCAAGCGAAACGCCATTGCCGATGTGCGCGGTAATTATTTTTGAATTGTTGTAGTCTAATCCTAAAAATTCAGCTGCAGCT
>JAGNPC010000384.1 GCA_017989795.1 Paludibacter sp.
CGTACGAATTGGGTAGAGTTCGCGAACCAATTCCAATAAAACATCTAGAGTCCATACCGAGCTATAAGGCCCGAAGTAATCGGCACCTTTCATAAGTGTGCGTGTTTTGAAAACACGCGGAAAAGCTTCTCGTGTAATACAAAGCCACGGATAAGTTTTGCCATCTTTAAGCAAAATATTATACCGTGGTTGATATTTTTTTATGAAATTGTTTTCAAGTAAAAGGGCTTCATTTTCAGAACTAACAACTATATATTTTATGTCGCGAATGTGCTTGACTAAGATATTAGTTTTGACTGAATCGTGCACTTTATTAAAATAGGAAGAGACTCGACGTTTTAAATTTTTAGCCTTTCCAACGTAAATAATAACCCCTTCTGCATTAAAAAACTGATATACGCCCGGAGAATCTGGGAGCAACAAGAGTTGTTTTTTTATGTAATCATCGAAAGGCATTAATATCTATTCGTTTTCGAATTAATAATGAATCAAAGAGTCAACAATAATCTCCTTATCAAACGTTTCACGACCTTTCAAAAAGTCAAGCTCAACGAGAAAATTAACGTAGATTTTTTTAACACCAAATTTTCGAATCAACTTACAGGCCGCTTTCATGGTGCCGCCTGTAGCCAATAAATCATCGTGAACAAGCACGACGTCGTCAGGAGTTAAGGCATCTTTGTGAAGTTCGATAATATCAACTCCGTACTCTTTTTCGTAACTCACCTCGATAGTCTCGGCTGGTAGCTTACCTTTTTTGCGAACGGGAATAAACCCAACACCTAATTTATTTCCTAAAATTGGCGCCATAATAAAACCTCGCGATTCTATCCCTATAACTTTTGTAATCCCTTTATCTTTGTAAAGACGGTACATTTCGTCCTCAAAAAATTTCATACAATCAGCATTTTTAAAAGCTGTGGTCAAATCTTTGAACACAATGCCCTTTACAGGAAAATCAACTACGTCACGAATGTTACTTTTAACTTCTTCAATTGTCATAATATACATTTTTTGTTCCACGTGGAACTTTTAATTTGTTTTTATATAATTACCATTTGTTCCACGTGGAACAAATTCTAGTTAACGACCCAACAAAACCAATAAAACATTAATATCGTTTGGTGAAATACCGGGAATACGACTAGCTTGTCCTATTGTTTTAGGATTAATTTTAATAAGTTTTTGACGAGCCTCGGTGGATACAGATTGTAGCGTTGCGTAATCAAACTTATTTTCAATATTTATGTGCTCCAGACGTTGAAGCTTATCAGCTATCAATCTTTCACGTTCAATATAGCCTGCATATTTTATTAAAATTTCAGATGCTTCTACAATCTCTTCTCGTCTATTGAACTCAATTTGATCTATTTTTTCTTTCAATTGAGGCAAACTATTTTCTAAAATAGAAATACTTAATTGCGGACGAAGAATTAAATCATGCAATTTGGTAGAATGTTTTAACGGAGATGTTCCTAAAGTTTCCAAAGTGGAGTCAATTTCCGTAGCTTTTACCGAATAGGTTTTGGTAAAATCTAACAACGATTCTATAGCTGATTGTTTCGATTTTAATAACTTAAACCGATCGCTTTTGGCCAAGCCCATATGATAAGATTTTTCAGTCAATCGGACATCGGCATCATCTTGTCGCAATAAAATTCTATATTCGGCACGAGATGTAAACATGCGATATGGTTCGTCCACGCCCTTGGTCACTAAATCGTCAATCAATACGCCAATATACGCTTCGTCTCTATTTAAAATAAATTCTTTACCGCCATGGCAATTTATATGTGCATTGATGCCCGCTATCAAACCTTGCCCTGCGGCTTCTTCGTAACCAGTTGTTCCGTTTATTTGCCCCGCGAAAAATAAATTTTTTATTAACTTGGTTTCTAATGTGTGAGTCAATTGTGTGGGATCAAAAAAATCATATTCAATGGCATAACCTGGACGATACACTTTCACATGTTCTAAACCTGCAACTGTTCGCAAAGCTTCAAATTGAATATCAATAGGAAGCGATGAAGAAAAACCGTTTACATAATACTCTTGCGTGGAAACACCTTCTGGTTCTAAAAAAAGTTGATGTTGCTCTTTTTCTGCAAACGTAATTATTTTTGTTTCTATACTGGGACAATAACGAGGTCCTATACTTTCTATTTGACCATTATATAGAGGCGAATCTTTAAGTCCTTTATTCAAAATAGCATGAGTAGATGCATTCGTATAGGTAATCCAACAACTACGCTGCTGAAGTGGACGAGGTTTGTAATCTAAATACGAAAATTTATGAAAATCGTCTTCGCCTATTTGCTCTGACATTTTAGAAAAATCGACAGAATTTCCATTGATACGAACCGGAGTTCCTGTCTTCATGCGATCAGTTGCAAAGCCCAATTCCTTTAACTGTTCTGTCACACCAAACGAAGATGGTTCACCAATACGACCACCCACGATTTGGGTTTTTCCGATATGCATCAATCCATTTAAAAATGTACCAGCAGTAAGAATAACAGCAGTTGCCAAAAATTCTACATTCATCGTGGTTTTACAACCTGTAACTTTGCCATTTGAAAAAAGAAGTTCAGTCACCGTATCTTGCCAAATATCTAAATTGGGAGTTTCGTCTAAAATCTCACGCCATTTGATGATATATTGCATTCTATCAGATTGCGAACGAGGACTCCACATGGCAGGACCTTTGGATTTGTTGAGCATGCGAAATTGTAT
>JAGNPC010000385.1 GCA_017989795.1 Paludibacter sp.
CTCTTAATTGAAAACACTAGCTTACACCATCAATTACATGTAGCAAACTCATTAGGCGAAGGATGCAATTTACTGAAAAACCACGAGTTTACGGTCATTTTGCTTGACTTAAATTTGCCCGATAGCTGTGGTAAGGATACATTTAATACTGTTTTTCAAAACGCACGTAATATTCCAATTATTTTAATTACTGGACTTCAAGATGTAGAACAAGTGTTATCTTATATTAAAGAAGGAGCGCAAGATTATGTAATAAAAGCCGATTTAAATAGCAATTTACTTCTTAAAACAATTCATTTTGCCATAGAACGTAAAAAACTGATGAATGAATTGGTACAAAAAACCAAAACCCTGCAGCAAACTATGAATTATTTTACCGATAGAGAACTTAAAATGATTGAACTTAAAAAAGAGATAAATGAGCTAATCATAAAACAGGGAGGCGAAAAAAAATACTTACGAAATGACTCTATAAATAGTTGATATTCAAAATACAAGTAACATTAATAATAATTCAGGAAAATAGAAATTAAAACCCCAGCGAAAATTTTTTCGCTAGGGTTTTATTCTAACAACTTGTAGCTCGTAACTTGTTTTTAGAAACTATTTCATAATTTCCTGTTGCGTACGTACCGATTCTTCGTGGATAGCAACCAATACAGTTTTCATAAACTCAACATCCATACCCATGTGCTCAGCCTGTTTGATGCGAACTTGTAGAATTTCGTCGTAACGTTGCGATTGTAGGATTGGCATGTTATGTTCTTTTTTGTACTGACCTATTTCGCGCGAAACACGCATGCGTTTAGCTAAAAGCTCTAATAAACTATTGTCTAGCTCATCAATTTGGCGACGTAGAGACACCAAGCTTTCGGTAGTTTGATTGGTATCGCGAATAACCAAGGTATTCAAAATTAAGTCGAGCACTTCAGGTGTAACCTGTTGCGAAGCATCACTCCATGCTTTTTCGGGATTGCAGTGCGATTCAATGATTAAACCATCGAAGTTCAAATCCATGGCCTGTTGGCATAGTGGAGCTATCAACTCACGTTTACCACCAATGTGGCTAGGATCGCATATAATAGGCAAGTTAGGCAGTTGGCGACGAAGTTCGATAGGGATATGCCACTGAGGAAGATTGCGATAGATTTTTTTATCGTACGAGCTAAAACCACGGTGAATAACACCCAATTTACGAATACCTGCATTGTAAACGCGCTCTACAGCACCAATCCACAAATCCAAATCTGGGTTTACGGGGTTTTTGATCAACACCGGAATATCCATTCCTTCGAGTGCATCAGCCACTTCTTGAACAGCAAAAGGATTAGCCGTAGTACGAGCACCAATCCAAAGCAAATCAACACCATAAGCCAAAGCATCACGTACATGTTGCGCTGTGGCTACTTCCACAGCAGTATACATACCTAATTCTTCTTTTACGCGTTTTAGCCATGGCAGAGCAATAACGCCATTACCTTCAAAACCACCTGGTTTGGTACGTGGTTTCCATACACCTGCACGGAAAATTTTCACTCCACGTGCAGCAAGTTTACGAGCAGTATCCATCACTTGCTCTTCTGTTTCGGCGCTACAAGGGCCAGCAATCAAAAATGGTCGCTTAGCATCAACGCCTGGTAACAAAATTGATTCAAATTCCATCATTATTTTATTTTCTATTTATTTATTTATTTACTATTTACTATTTCTTCAAATCTTCAACCCGCTTCAACGCTTCTTCCAACATTGTTTCGCTGGCACAAAGTGAAATTCGAATATAGCGTTGGCCTTTGTCGCCAAAAATAAAACCTGGGGTGATAAAGACCTTCGCTTGATGCAAAATTTTATCGGCTAGTTCAGCGCTATCTGTATAATTTTCAGGTATTTTACCCCATAGAAACATACCAACCTGTGATTCGTCGAACGAACAACCTAGCACTTTCATTATTTGTTCTGCTTTATTGCGACGGCTACGGTAGAGGTTGATATTCATTTCGTTGTGCCACTCTTCCGTATTATTTAGAGCTGCCACAGCAGCCAGTTGCATGGGTTTAAACTGTCCACTATCAATATTGCTTTTTACTTTTAAAATCCACTGTATGAACTGAGCATTAGAAGCAACCATACCCATACGCCATCCGGGCATATTGTGCGATTTACTCATGGAATTTAGTTCAATAGCAATATCTTTAGCACCCTCAATTTGTAAGATGCTCAGGTGTTTTTTATTTAAAATAAAACTATAAGGATTATCATTACAAATAACAATGCTGTGTTTTTTTCCAAAAGCCACTAATTTCTCGAACAATTCTACCGTTGCCGAAGCACCAGTAGGCATATTGGGATAATTGACCCACATTAATTTAACAGCGCTTAAATCCATTTGTTCAAGAGCATCAAAATTAGGTTGCCAATTATTATCCTCATCCAAATCGTAATTTACAACCTTAGCTTGTAACAAATTACTCACCGACGAATAAGTAGGATAGCCTGGATTAGGTACCAATACAGCATCACCTGGATTAAGAAAAGCCATTGAAATATGCAAAATACCCTCTTTAGAGCCAATAAGCGGTTGAATTTCGGTGGCAGCATTTAGCTCCACAGCAAACCAGCGTGCATAAAAATCGCGAAAAGCGTTACGCAGTTCTGGAATACCTACATAAGGTTGGTATCCATGTACATCGGGGCGAGCAGCCGCCTCGGTGAGCGCTTGAATTG
>JAGNPC010000386.1 GCA_017989795.1 Paludibacter sp.
TTACAATGCATTAGTTTTAAATGGAGATATTTGTAACGGTAATAAGTCTGATTATGAAAACTATGCAACCCAAGTAAAACAAGTAAAGCCCATTCCATACTTCCCACTTGTAGGTAATCATGAACTTTATTTTGGAGGCTGGAGCAGCTACCTATCTTACTTTGGTTCTTCAACCTATTATTTTACAATAAAAACCAATCAGTCCGAAGACCTTTTTATCTGTCTGGATACAGGAAGTGGAACCTTAGGCAGCAAGCAATTGGAATGGTTTAAAAACTTACTTAAAACAAAACGTAGTACGTTTAGAAACTGTATTATATTCACACACAATAATTTATATAGAATAAGACATACTTCGAGTACGAACCCATTAACAGAAGAATTAATGGTTTTGACCGAACTTTTTGCTCGCTACAAAGTTAATATTGTCGTGGCAGGTCATGATCATCAAAAAAACATTGTAAGCCTTGGAAACACAAATCACATAACTTTAAACGCCATGTTAGATGGATTTAATCATGCTGATTTTTTGACTCTATCTTGTACGAACGGAGAACTTGAATATCAATTCACAGATTTAAAATAAAATAAACTATCATTAAAATTAAATTTTAAATCATTAATTTAATGACAAATACAGAAGTTATTTAAAGTAAAACATGAAACGATTAATTGAACTTAAAGCATGGAATAGACGAGAGCACTTTGAAGTTTTCAAAAACTTCGATGAACCACTCTTTGGTGTTGTGGTTCGTGTTGAATGCTCAAAAGCATATAAATTTGCGAAGCAAAAGGGTTTCCCATTTTCACTTTATTACTTATATTTGTCCCTTCAAACAGCAAACGAAATTGAAGAGTTTAGATATCGAATTGAAGATGGAGAAGTTTATTGCTACGAAAGCATAGGCGCTGGCCCTACCGTTTTACGAGCAAATAACACCTATGGATGTGCATACCATCCTTACACTAATGATATTGAACAATTTATGCTCAATGCAAAAATTGAAAATGATCGAGTAAAACAAGAGATTGGATTAAAATTCCCCTATTCTGGCGAAAACATTATCCATTACTCAACCCTACCATGGCTTGATTTTACAGCGGTGAATCATGCTCGCAAATATAGCACCTATCCTAGTGTACCAAAAATATCGTTTGGAAAGCTTACTTGCGAAGGAGATAAAATGTGGTTACCTGTTGATATTCATGTAAATCACGCATTGATGGATGGATTTCACGTAGGGAAATTTGTGGAGCGATTTCAAGAATTATTAAACAATCCTAACACATAAATAGAGAGTTAAAAGAAATTAGAATTATAAATAATATACAAATAAAAAATGAAAAGAGACCAAGTAATTTTTGACATCATTGCACGCGAAAAACAGCGTCAATTAAAAGGTATTGAATTGATTGCATCCGAAAACTTTGTGAGCGAGCAAGTGATGGAAGCAATGGGTTCGGTGTTAACCAACAAATATGCTGAAGGATATCCTGGCAAACGCTATTATGGTGGTTGCGAAGTAGTTGACCTTAGCGAACAGATTGCCATTGATCGCCTTAAAGAGATATTCGGAGCTGAATGGGCAAATGTTCAACCGCACTCGGGTGCTCAAGCTAATGCTGCTGTATTTTTGGCCTGTATGAATGCTGGTGATAAATTCCTTGGCCTTAACCTATCACACGGTGGACACTTATCTCATGGATCTTTAGTTAACAGCTCTGGTATTTTATACAATCCTTGCGAATACAACGTGGACGAAAAAACAGGTTTAGTTGATTACGACCAGATGGAAGAGGTAGCTATCCGCGAACAACCAAAAGTAATTGTTGGTGGTGGATCGGCCTACTCACGCGAGTGGAACTACAAACGTATGCGTGAAATTGCAGACAAAGTAGGTGCTATTTTAATGATTGACATGGCTCACCCTGCAGGACTTATTGCTGCCGGATTATTGGAAAATCCTTTAAAATGGGCTCATATTGTAACTTCAACAACTCACAAAACATTGCGTGGACCACGTGGGGGTATCATTTTATTAGGAAAAGATTTTCCAAATCCTTGGGGTAAAACTACTCCAAAAGGTGAAGTAAAAATGATGTCTGCCCTACTCGATTCAGCTGTCTTCCCAGGTATTCAAGGTGGACCACTAGAACACGTAATTGCAGCTAAAGCGGTTGCTTTTGGCGAATGTTTAGAGCCTTCATACAAAGAATACCAAGCACAAGTTCAAAAAAATGCTGCTACATTGGCAAATGCATTGATTGCACGTGGGTTTACCATTATTTCAGGCGGAACAGATAATCACTCCATGTTGGTTGATTTACGTTCAAAATTCCCTGAATTAACAGGTAAAGTAGCCGAAAAAGCCTTGGTTGAAGCAGATATTACCGTAAACAAAAACATGGTTCCTTTCGATAGCCGTTCGGCATTCCAAACTTCAGGTATCCGTTTAGGTACTCCTGCCATCACTACACGTGGTGCAAAAGAAGAATTAATGGCTGAAGTTGCCGAAATGATCGAAACCGTACTTGCTAATACTGAGAATGCAGAAGTATTGAAATCAGTTCGCGAGCGCGTAAATAGTACAATGGAAAAATACCCATTATTTGCATATTAACAGCCCCCTAAATCCCCCTTGGGGGACTTTAAGAAAAGCACACATGACAAATTCTAAATTAAATAACATCCCTAATCCT
>JAGNPC010000387.1 GCA_017989795.1 Paludibacter sp.
TGATACAACAGGTTGGAAAATACTAACACTGAATATCAAGGAAAACTACTTTAAAGAAATTCTTGCCGGCACAAAAAAAGAAGAATACCGCCTACTCAAACCTTCCACAATCAACAAATACACATTCCAGGACGTAGGCAAACGCTGGCTCAAAAAATTCGATGCAATTCGTTTCTTTGTAGGCTACCACAAAGACCGCGAAAGTGCTCTGGTCGAAATCACTGATGCCGTCTATAATTTTGAAGAACAAACGGTTGTGTATTCGTTGGGGAGAGTGTTTTTTAATTCTTAAATAAAATTGAGTAACATATAAAACAGCCATTACGATAGCTAAATACTTCCCCGAGAAACAATGCTTGTGTTAAACTTTCAGATCCTGAGCAATAAACTTTGTTAACGGTTTTATCCGTGGCAGCGCATACCAACGCAAACCAACGCATATTAGCGAAAATGTGTGTAATGCCGATGGCAGTAAGGCATCGAAGTCAACTTATATTGAGTTAGTGTAGAAAGAATATCGCCGTTTAGTTAACAATAAACCCATTGTGAATGTAGCAACTTACAATGAGTTTTTTTGTAGTTTGTAACCTGCTTAGCTGAAACAGAATTGACCTGCCAAGCTCGACTTAAATGAATCTAAAATCAAAAATAGAGCATTCAATAGCTGATATCCTGCTTTTAATAAATTAATTAAATAGCCATTCATACTCCAAAATCCGTCATTCACCACCAAATGCTAGGCTATTAAAGTTAATACTTTTGCTTTTTTCAGTGATAACTAGTATTTTTGATTTTCATTAATGAAAATGTAAAGATGATAAGCGCAAACTCAACTGATAGCAAGGAACTCAATAAACTCCGTTTGGTGTTTGAACAAACGCCGGGAGCCATTTTTATACTCGATAAGGAATTTCGATTTGAATATGCAAATCCGAGTTTTGAACTGCTATCGGGTTACTCCAAAAATGAAATTATTGGCCGAACGGTAAAAGATCTTTTTTACGGCGAAGAAATACATGAATCGCGTCGTGAGGTGGTAGAAGCTATGCTAAAGGGTGATAAATGGCATGGCGAATTGCTTACTCACAATAAAAACGGCAACACTTACTGGGCAAATACCATAGCAGCGCCTTTTAAGGACGAGAATGGCGCGGTTGAAGGCTATATTATGATTCAGCAGGACGTTACCGAAAAGAAAAAGGTGGAGAATGCGCTGCGTGAGAGTGAAATAAAATACAAAACATTAGTTGAAAATTCGCAGGATGGGATTTTAATTGTTCGCAATAATAAAGTGCTTTATGCTAACGATACTTTGTGTAAATTGCTGGGATACTGTCCAGTAGGATTAATAGGCGAAGATATAGTACATCGTGAGGATATTTACAAAGTGACTCAAATTGGTATTCGTCGACGAAATCAGGATTTTTCGACAATAAACGAAACCTTTCGTTTATTGGGCAAAAACGGGGATGTTAAAGAGTGTGATACGACTTCCACCTTGATAGAATTTGAAGGAGAATGGTGTAGTTTTTTTACAATTCACGACCTTACCGAAAGCAAGCGTATGCAGCATGAACTCAGAGAAAGCGAACAGAAATACCGCGAACTCACCGAAATGCTTCCGCTTACTGTGTATGAACTCGATGCGAACAACACACCTACTTACATAAACAAAGCAGGGCGTGAATTATTTGGGCTAAATAGCGAAAATGCAGGCAATAACGCCATGAGCTTCTTTGTGAAAGATGATAGAGAGCGTATGGAAGAGGTTTTGAAGCACGAACAACAACACGCCGAAAAAATTGCACGGCCCGAACCCTCCGACCCAGCCGAATACAGCATTCCCCCTAAAAACGGGTAAAACTCCAGCACTTATTATTGATTGCAAAATTTCGTCGGATATCGAATCTAGTAAAATGTCATCCATAAGCAATTTGATTGACCATTTCACATCAGCTGGTTTTACTGTGTTTTGTTCTATAAATAATAATTGTGATACAAATACAGCTCAAGCGTATCTGAAAACGCTCAAAACGGTGAATCAAAAGAAAATTTCGGTTCTTACTGTCACACCAAACGAAATGATAGCCAAGATGGGTGATAAATCAAAAACACTATTAACAACAGACACAAATAATAAATTGTATCAGCTTACCAATTGGTTGTTACGAGTTGCTTAATTCACAAAAATCAAGATCAATTTTTTAATATGAAAAAGATAATAATTGCAATTGCTGCACTACTAACGGCACTTTTGGTAGGTGCCCAAAATACTAGCTCCGAAACAAAAACCGTTCAATATCATTTCTTTACAAATAATATTCCTTCCGATTGGAATTATCCACTCATAGGGTTTGTAAATAAAGTAGATGGCAATCATGCCAGTGTGCAAGTTGGCATTGTAAACACTACTTCAGGTAACTTTGGAGGAGTTCAAGGCGGATTTATCAACAAAGTTGGCGGAAATGTGGTGGGCATGCAAAGTGGATTTTTCAACCGTGTAGAAGCTGAATTTCAAGGCATTCAGAATGGTTTTATCAATAAAACAACAGCTAATTTTAGCGGCATTCAGACTGGGTTTATCAATTTGAATAGCAAAAATGTTTACGGTATTCAGAGTGGTTTTGTCAATGCAAGCACCCAAAGTGTTTACGGCCTGCAATGCGGATTTGTAAACAGAGCCGAAGAG
>JAGNPC010000006.1 GCA_017989795.1 Paludibacter sp.
CGCTTCTTTAGCTGGCACGCCAAGGACGATGAGGAGATAGGAGCGAGTGGCGAAATAAATTTCAAGTCAATATATAACCACGCTAGTATAGCTGGATTAAACTACAACCTTGTGGAAGTAGAAAAATACAATTTCGACCCTTTTGTGAGTGTAGATTTATCCTTTCAATACATGTATTATGAAATATGTAACGAAAAGTGAAACACTATATTTCTACTTTGACAGATTAGCCGTTTTAAAATTAATCATAATAGACGATATCCTTTGGTTACTTTTTTAAACTACTGCACCAAAGTCAATCTTAAGAAATTGATATCAGAAGCTATGGATATATATTCAATAAGCATGTGAATTCACAAAAATACGGAATTTAAAAAAAATATTACAAAATCTAACTGTAATTTGCAAAATGATTATTTCTTACCCTTTTTCTTTTGTGTAAGTCCGGGTAAATCGGATGAGATACCAATAATACCACCGCCTCTTATTACTTTTGCGTCAAATTGATTACCAAATGTACTCAACTCTTTCTTACCAACAATGCGATTATCTATCAACGTAACGGCATTGTTTGAATTAAACACACACCCATAATAGTTTATTATTGTAGGCAAATAATCGGCCATTGTTTTGTTGCCTACAAAAGATTAACGAACTATTGTTTTTATAATTTCTATTCAATATTCACAGCAATTTTCTTCGATAATTTTCTGGATTTTTGGATATTTTTCGTCTGTTTCTCTCAATTCTATTCTTTGTTTTTTCAATTCTATTTTGAGCTGTTCAATAATACCCTTGTAAAATGGATCATTGTATCTGTTGTGCAACTCTTCAGGATCATTTTTCAAGACGTAAAACTCCCAAGCAGGTGGCGTATTTTTATCAATATCAATGTATTGATTCGCCCAATAGAAGTTTTTGTAATCGCTCTTAGGCCTATAAAAACAACCATAATAGAAAATAAGTTTGTAATCGTTAGTGCGAATTCCGAAATGTGCGGGTACATAATGATGTATCTGATGCATCCAGTATCTGTAATAAGTTGATGTGCGCCAGTGCTGCTCCGCTTTGCCTTGTAGGGTATTAATGAAACTTCTACCCTGCATGTATGATGGCGTTTTACCTCCAGCTAACTCAATGATAGTGGGAGCAAAATCGGTATTGTTAGTCAAGAGATTTGTTTCACTTGCTGGCTTTATCATTTGGGGGTAATGCACAATAAAAGGCATACGCATCGATTCGTCGTACATCCAGCGTTTATCCTGCAAGTCGTGCTCTCCAAGCATTAGACCCTGATCGGAGGTGTAAATAATAATTGTGTTGTTCCACAAGCCCGCTTCTTTAAGATAGGTGAAAAGTCGAAGTAAATTATCATCAACTCCCTTAACACAACGAAGGTACTTTTTCAAATAAATCTGATAAGCTAAATGAGTTGTTTCGTTACTTGTTACAGAATCGTTTAAAAAATCTCTTACATAATTCCGATAGATATTGCGATTGGAAACCGACGTTCCGATTTTAGTTCGTAAACTATCATTTCTGCCTCGGGTGGCCTCTGAGCCCCAATTGGGCTGAAAATAGAGACTAGCTGGCTCAGGAATTTCGGTACGTGCCATGTAATTTTCGTCTCGTGGAGCATATTCGAACATATCGTGCGGTGCTTTGTAATGATGCATGATGAAAAATGGTTTCGTTTTATCCAGTTTTTTCATATAATCAATGGTTATATCTGTAATAATATCTGTAGAATAACCTACTGACTTTACGATATTATTAGGCCATTTACCTTTTCCTTTTTCGTGAAAATCGGGATCAAAATACTTCCCTTGTGAAGGTAGTATTTTGTAGAAATCAAATGCCGCAGGTTCCGCCTCTAAATGCCATTTACCTATCACTGCGGTGGTGTACCCAAGTTTTTTTAACTCAATAGCCAAATACTGCTTTTCGGGAGACAAATGCCCGTCTAAATCGAGTACGCCATTTGTTTGAGGGTATTGACCCGTTAAAATGGATGCTCTACTGGGTGTACTAATGGAGTTATTGCAAAAAGTATTTCTGAAAATGATGCCTTCTTTAGCCAATTGGTCGATGATGGGTGTCGGGTTTAAACCTGCCAAGCGCCCACCATAAACCCCAATAGCTTGACTCGTATGATCGTCGGACATGATAAACAGAATGTTAGGGCGGGAAGGTTGTTTGCCAAACGCTGTTATGGCAGGATATGCCAACGACATTACCGTTACACCTGCGATTAGCGTATTTTTAGTATTGAAACACAACTTAATTTTGCTATTTACTTCCATTAAATGAATAGATTCGCATTTTTATTTATTTTTCGAAATAAACCCGAACAGTAGCATTGTTGGGACAGTCTATCGGAAACATAAAACTTATGTCTTTTACCTGATGAGTGCCTATTATAATTTCTTGCTTTTGAATGTTGTTATTGATAGCGCAACAGATTTTCACTTTTGCATTTTTATCCGAATGGTTGGCAAGATAAGAACTTATTAGAGTGCGGTCTTTGAATTTATCAAGGTATGCTTCACCCAACACAAAACCCGATAATTCAATTTTAAACGAATGAGCATACGCTGTTGGTTTATTTTTTGGAAATTTTATTTTTAAGCCTTCGGGGGTTTGTTGCCATTCAATTTTTTCGTTGGAACCTAACAATGATACAGCTTTGATTTTTAATTTTTGGGTATGAGTTGCACCTAACGAAGTAATTTGTGTTTCACCATTTCCCCACTCCAATACATTTGCATAAAGGTTATTGTTTTTGACCGTGAAACGTATGTCGTTTGAGCTATACTTAGTTGCATCACCATCAGTCATGTATCCTGCTGTACCTTTCGATTTGCCTTCGCCTGCTTTTACCCAAGGGCGAGTGCCATAAATGGCTTCACCATTCACTTTCAACCATTTTCCTATTTCTGATAAAACATATTGTTGTTCGTTAGTAATTGTTCCATCGGCTTTTGGGCCAATATTCAACAATAAATTTCCGTTTTTACTTACAATATCCACAAAATCGTCGATAATCTGATCGGACGATTTATTTTCTTCATCTATGCAATGACTCCACGACTTCTTACCAATAGACGTATCGGTCTGCCAAGGAAATTTACGGATCCTGTCACTTTTACCACGCTCAATGTCAAATACTTGTATATTGTCGCCATATCCAAATTTTGTATTAACAACTACTTCTTTTTTCCAATCCAAAGCATTATTGTAATAATAAGCTAAAAATTGATAGAAAGTAGATTGAAATGGATACTTTCCAACCGTCCAGTCAAACCAAATCAAATCCGGTTTATATTGATCAATCAATTCATGCGTATGTTTCAACCATTCCTCTCTTGATTTTTTATTTGAACCAATATATTTCCCATATTCAGGGCTCATGGGCTCACCGCCTGGCTCATGCAATTTTTCGCCATACATAGCTATAGAACTATCGTTTACGTCCGAAGGGTTTTCCATACCGTAACTAAAAAACCAAGCATTTTCTGCCCTGTGTGATGAAAGTCCAAAATATAGTCCTTTCGTTTTAATAGCTTTACTAAGTTCACCAATAATATCACGCTTTGGACCCATATTAACGCTGTTGTATGGATTGTTTTTGCTGTTGTACATCGAAAAACCGTCGTGATGCTCGGCAACAGGTACAACATACGTGGCACCTGAAGCTTTGATAATATCGGCCCAAGCGTTGGCATCAAACTTTTCGGCTGTAAACAAGGGTATAAAATCTTTGTATCCAAATTTATCAACAGCGCCATAGGTTTTTGTATGATAAAGATTGATTTTGCTACCAGTCTCATACATCCATCGCGCATACCATTCGCTACCATAAGCAGGTACAGAGTAAACCCCCCAATGTATAAAAATACCAAACTTTCCATCCCGAAACCAATCCGGAATTTTATAGTGTGAAGCTATGGATGCAGAATCAGCCGAATATAAATTGGTGCCAGCAGCGGAAGCTACATTTCTTTCATTTTTGGGCTGGGCAAATAACTGATTAGTATTTAAACCAATCAACATCAAGCAGGTAATCGTTTTAATAATTCGTTTCATGTTCATTATCAATATTTTATGTATTATTTTATATATTTATCAAAATAGATATTAGGGCATTGGATGGAAGTTTCACTTCGACATCAGGTAAGTTTGCAACTTGCAGTACACAAGTTCGTACATTATTAGTAAGATTTTCAATTAACACCGTGTAGCTTTCATTTCCATTGTCGATAGCTATACAAGGCTGATTTACACTTGTATAATGTGCTATTCGCTTACATCCCGGTTGCAAATAACGACTTAAAAAAGCTATGACAGTATAATCAGGATTAAACACAATTTTGGATGATTGTTTGTCAATATTTAACAGTGAATTTTGCTTCCAATTCCATCCACTTTTACCACTTTCATTCAAAATCATATTCCAATAAGCAAAATTTTCACTCCCTGAAGTAATATAGTCCGATACTTCTTTGAATCTTGTTTTGGCTTGCTCTATACTATTTTCGCCATTAAAACAATTACTTTCCGAATGCATTATTTTTACATTAGGGTAAAGTGCTTTGAAGTCATGAATATACTGCGGCCGTGTATATTGCATCGAAACTCCGCTTACACTCTTTCGGAGTTTTTTGGATGCAAACAGCTCTATAGCTTCAAATTTTCCGGCATATTTCAATTCACCTTCGGCTACACGATACGTACCTGCCCAGATTTCTGTTTTTAAGTTGAAATTTACAAATTGCGGTTTCAAGTATGATAAAATAAAATGGCACATTTGCTGGGGAGACATTTCACACGATGGATAAGAGACATTGGCATCAGTTTCATTTTGGACGCATAACCGATTGATAGTAATCCCATTGCGATAATACGCTTGAATGTATTTCGAGAGATACAAGGCATAAGTTTTATATATTTCAGGTTTATCAATTAGCTTGTTATTTGCAGCGGGTCCAGTCATAGAGGCGTTTTGTTTTAACCATGCAGGCGGACTCCAAGGCGAAGCAAACAAAAGTATTTTAGGATTAATACGATAAGCTGCTTTAATGTACGGAATAAGGCACTTTTCGTCACGTTGGATACTAAAATTTTTCATTAAATAATCGTCCTTTTGTTCAGAATAACTGTAGGCCGAGAGTCCGAAATCGCTCGCTCCTACGGCAGTTCTACAGAAACTGAAACCCGCACCTACATTTTTATCAAAGAGTCGCATCATAATTTCCTCTTTTTTTGATACAGGCAATTGATTAAACACATCAGCACCAATTTCATTAAAGCAACCACCTATACCCTTAATTGTTTGAAATTTAAGGTGTGGATATATTAAAATCTTTTCTTTTATTATGTTTGCTTCCGCTATTTGAGGGTATTCATTAATCAGAACTCGTCCGTCATTTTTAATGCTATCAAATGTTGTATAATACACTTTTACGATGGGTTTTTGTGCCATTATATCATTCAATGTGAACATCAAAACAAGGATTATTTTAAAATTGATATGCATATTCTAATTAATTTTATTCTGTAACCGACAGTTTATGATTGTATTCAACATTATCAGCGTTTATTTTCAAAAAATACAATCCTTTGAATTTTGCATTGTGTAAATCAACTCTTATATTATTTACCGACATATATTTATTTGAATCGAGCAATTCTCCATTCAAATTATAGAGTTTAACCTGTACATTATTATGAACTTCAGGCAACTCAACAGATACATAATCTTTTTTTGTTGGATTCGGAAAAACCTTAAATAGCCTATTTTGGATTTGCTCTACAGCCGAAACAGTCTCATTATATGCACATCGCAATACAACAGCTCCAACTCCACCAGCATTACCATCGGCAAACGATACTGAGATAGTATTTGATGTGGATAATAATGATTTATCAATTTTAATTATTTTGGTAGTAGCATAACTTCCATTGGCTTCTTCAATATAAGTAGCACATTTTTCGATTGGCACAGTTAAGCTTATACCATTCACTTTAATGTTTATCAAACGATTTGTACCCGTTGTCCGACTTATGCCAACACGCAAATAGGCATAGTCGAGGTTAGTAAGTGTTGGAATATTTACTATAAAATCTTTTGCACCAATAAATTGCTGCGTAACAGCATTTCCATAATATGGTTTTATATTCAATTGCTTATCAGCCTGAAATGCAGTCTCATAAGTCATTTCAATCACCATGGATTCATGTCCGTTAAGTTGCAATAAATCCAATGAATTAGTCGAAACTTCTGTTAAGTAAGGCGTGAAATCGACATTCTTTCCAAAACGTCGCAGTTGAATGGACTGTAGGTCGGAAACAGGCAAATTAAATTTTATTTTTTCGGCACTATTTGACAAATTGTTTAACACCAAAAAGAGTTTATTTCCTTTTACAAAAGCCTGTTGTTGAATATCTGGGTTTGAACATTCCGATTCGACCCTCCTTCCTTCGATATCTTTAAAAAACTCATAAAAGTAAATCATTTTCGATTCTTGCCAATTTGCTTTATCCGTAAAATTGTTAGCAACCAAAAGCGATGAGTAATAATATTTATCCCAATCAAACGATTCGAGTATAATAAACGGGACAGCTTTCAGTACGCTGTGTGGATGATTCATAAATACCATTGTATTTGTTATGGCACTATTTACCATTACAAATTCGTTGATAGACCTTTTTTTCATTTCCCACTCAAAGCCCGAACCTGGAAAATATTTGTTAGCAATGGAGGTAGCATCTGTAGAGTTCAAAAAATATCCACCGTGCTCCGAAAAAACCATTTCTAATGACTTTCCATATTTGTTTACAGTGTAATTTGGAACTAAATCCAGCACTCCTTCCAAAGGCAATCCGCTGGACACACGACCTTTTATGTCGTTCAGTGTATTATCCCATTTCATAAAATCGTATGTATGAAATGAATAAAAATCGAGCTTACATTGTGTATTATCAATAAATTTTGATAAATTGCTAAAGTACTGGTAGTTATTATTGTAAAAATAAGGCACCGACATACAGGGACCACCAACCAATGTTTTAATATTTTCGTCTTTGGCTCTTTGCCACACTGCTAAATGAAAATTTGCCAATAAAGTATTGTTAATTGACCAATGCGGTTCATTTATGGGCTCAAATGTTGTAGGTCGCATCCATTCGGTAAAATTATACTTGAGCAGCGCCACTGCGAGTTCGGCAGCAGCTTGGGTATTGTTGGGTAGTTTTCCGGCGTTCCCAGCTTCGGTTGTTGTAGTTTGTGGCATAAATGCAGGATAAGCTTCAGTGCCGTCGTGACAAGCTATATCCATGCTCAACGGAAATGCGTTTAAAAAAGTAGAACTTACGATCCCATTGCTTGGACGTGCATTAGTTGCAATATAGTTCAAATTTGCAAATCCTGGTCGAGTAGGATCTTCAAAAGTCAGATTATTCCACTTAACTAAGCCTAAACTCCGCCCAAAAGTCATCTTTAAATCTGTGATATAGTGATTGCTACGGGCAGAATTATTAATAACTGATTCGAAGTTTTTGCCGGAAGCGCTTATGTTAAAATACTTATTGCGATTGAGTGTAAGTTGCCCATCTATAGCTGTATTAACGCTTGGATGCACCGTGATTAAAACATCCTGACTTGCAGCCAACTGACAAGTAATAATAAAAACATAAAATATGTTTCGTCTGAGCAAGTATGGAAGTGTATTTATCATTTTGCAGTCAATTTTGTTGTACCAGATTTCAAATCAGGATTCTTGGCTATTATTTCAATGATGTTTTTAGTTTTCGATTTCACAATAACTTGGCAAAGTCCATTGAATGCTGCACGCTCTTTGGCACGATAAGAGGTTACTGCTGTTGGGTCGCCATTTTCAACACCTGCAATTTCCGCATTTCCATTTATGCTAAATTGAATTAAATTAGTGGCAAGCGGACAAATATTGCCATTTTCGTCAACCACTTTTACGGTAATATAGGCTAAATCGAGCCCATCAGCAGTTATTTCTGTACGTTCGGGAATCAACTCAATTTTAGCTGGTATTCCAGCTGTTTTGATAGCTTTTTCTGAAACAATATTTCCATTTTTGTATCCTACAACCTTTAATTCGCCTGGCTGATAGGGCACTTGCCACGAAAAACGGTGATATGATTTGTAAAGTCCAAATTTAAAGCCACTGTACTCAGCAGGAATCATGGTGAAATCAACACCTTTCACTTTTTTGCCAAGCGATTTTCCATTTAAAAATAATTCTGCTTCGTCGCAATTGGTGTATGCAAATACTGGTATGGTATCAAATCCACTTCCTTGCCAATTCCAATGCGGAAGAATATGAATCATTGGGGTTTTTGTCCATTGACCTTGATAGAGATAAAACCGATCTTTGGGGAAACCAGCCAAGTCGACTGGAGCGAAGTACGACGAGCGCGAAGGCCAATCGCTATTCCACGAACCATTTGTTTTATTATCCCAACCTGCATAAGGTGTGGGCTCGCCCAAATAGTCGATACCTGTCCATATAAATTCGCCTAAACTTGCTGGCACCTTTTTAATTGCATCGAACTCCACTTCAGGTGGATACGCCCAAGGTGGCCCTACAATGGCATCGTAACTACTTACCTGATTTGTTTCGTGACGTTCGAAAGGAGAAATAGGTAAATGATAAACTCCTCGACTACTTGTTTGGCTCGATGTTTCAGAACCATACAGTATCATATTCGGATTGTTTTGTTTTATTTCGGCATAAAACGATGGTTTGTAATTCATTCCAACCACATCCACCTGATAAGCCAATTTATTGACAAATGGCTCTGGGTAATAATTAAAACCAATTGTGGTTGGACGAGTATTGTCTGTTTTGTGGCTAATATCCGAAAGCATTTTAGCCACCTTCCAACCGTTAGGATTGTTTTGTTCTAAAATTTCGTTGCCAATACTCCACATAATTATGGAAGGATGATTTCGGTGGATACGAATCATATCCTGTAAATCGCGCTCGTGCCAAGCATCAAAATATTTATGATAGCCATTGTCTACTTTTGCCATTTGCCATTCGTCAAAAGCTTCGGCTATAACCACAAAACCGAGTTTATCACATATTTGCATCCATTCGGGCGAAGGAGGATTGTGGCTGGTGCGTAAGGCATTGGCACCCATTGCTTTCATTATTTGCATTTGGCGTAGGCGAGCACTGTAATTTTCGGCAGCACCCAAAGGACCCAAATCGTGATGCATACATACACCCTGCAATTTAAGCTCTTTTCCATTGAGCTTGAAACCATTATTGGGTGTAAACTCAATAGTGCGAATACCAAATTCTATTTTTTGAGAATCAATTATTTTGCCTTTGTAAATAATGGTATTGATACAGGTGTACAAATAGGGGCTTTCTATGTCCCAACGATGAGGATTTGCCACAACTAATTTAACGGAGTCTTTTAACGAACCCGTTGCAGTTGCTATCGTTTTACCCGAAGCATCCACAATTGCTGTTTTTAGACTATATTTTGAGGCATTTTTGCTAAAATTAATGTTCTGAAATGACACTTTTACAGTGGCATTTTGGTTTGAAACTAAAGGCGTTGTAATGGAAGTGCCCCACTCATCGAAATGCACGTTATTTTTAAAACTAATCCATGTATTGCGGTAAATTCCTGCACCAGCATACCAACGCGACGATAATTTTTCGGGGTTGACACGAACAGCAATAAGATTTGAAACTCCGAACTGAATAAATTCTGTTATATCAAACTGAAATCCTATACATCCATACGGTCTATTTCCAACAAATTTCCCATTTACCCAAACGTGTGCATTATTCATGGCACCATCAAATTGTACAATTATTCGTTTGCCCGCAGCTTTTTTATCAACCACAAAATGTTTACGGTACCAACCTGTACCAGCATCTGGCAAGCCACCTGTGCGCAGATTGTTGGCTTTCGAAAATTCACCTTCGATAGCCCAATCGTGTGGCAAATTTAGCGTGCGCCAACTTGATGCATCGAAAGTGGTTTTTGATGGTGCTAATGAATCGGCGGAAGCTGCATATTCGTTGCTTACCAAACTAAATTGCCATTTAGCGTTAAATAATTGTTTTTCGAACGGATTATTCGCTGCGAAAAGTGAAGAATACAGCAAAAATAAAAGCGTAGGAAGTACAGCGGATTTCAATGAAATTCGAATCATATTATGATATTTTTTTACAAGAATTGGGATTTGAAAATCAGAAGTCCTCTTTTGAAATGAGCGACTTCTGATTTTGTTAACTAAAAACTAAATCAACCTATTAACTATTTACAATACAATGAGTTTGTGAAATTCGAAATTCGAATTTTCTTGTCCTTTTAAAAAATACAAGCCAGCTCCTTTGAAAATATTTTTACTTAATTTCAATTGTTGCGAATTGGTTTTTTGCACATAAAGCAGATGTCCATTCAAGTCGAAAATACTGATTTCGATTGGCTCACCATTATTATCGATTTGAATGTTAAATTCTTCGGCTTTTATGGGGTTTGAGATATAAGCTATACGTTTTTTATCAGATAGCTGATTAATACTTGTGGTAAAAGTTTTCAACTCAAAATCGTCGCCGTAAGCTTGATTATTGCCAGGGCTATAAAAATAAATTTTAGCTGTGATGTTGGATGCGCCAGTAGTAAAATTTATACTTTTTTTCTCGAATGTTGTTGTCGTAAATTGAACTGCAACATCAGCACCACCAAACTCTTTTACACCCAAATTTACTTGCTGACCAGCCGCGCCTACTTTTCCCCAGCCCGAGAAGCTATAGTTGGTGTTTGGCATCAAGTTTACAACTTGCTCGGCAGCACCGCTACCATTTACATATACCGACTTTGAGCCTGTATTAAATACGCTCGAAGATTGCGTGACCGTTCCCCAACTTGTCCAAGGAGCAATAGTAGCCAATTCGAAGCCCGGATTTGAAATTATATTTGTAATGGGCGAGTTATTTACCAACATGTAGGTACGCACCCAGTCAACATATTGTGTGTTTTTTGTTGCATCGTCGAGCGACGCAATAGTTGGAAATCCAATACCCCAATCAAATGCTTCCATATCGAAAAACATGTACATGTCTTCGTTGAAGTCATTGTTCAATGTAGTGGTTCGCACAGCTGTACCATTTAAGTAATAAACAATGGTGCGTGTGTCTTTCCACCATACTCCGTACGTGTAATAATCGTCGGCACACGAAGTAGGTAAAATATTGCCCGACCAAGGCGTAACGACATCATTTGCCCAGCCATTTTTAAAATAATGCGTATTCGTTTTCATGTGTCGATCATGTCCGGCATAGTTTGCAGCTGTAGGTGCACCAAAATTTTCGATAACATCAATTTCGCTAAAACTACCTTGAAACCAATAGGCGCCAGTCATCGACATTTTTGGACATTTAATACGTGCTTCGGAATAGTAGCCTACTTTCATGGCTTTGGTTTTTGAAGCCACGCAGCACGCTTTTATCCAATTGCCTGTTTGATTGTAATTTGCAACTGTAGATTTTAAGCGTAAATTGCCGTTAGCAACCGAAATGTTATTTGAATCGAAATAACTCGGTGCCCTTCCAGTCCAATACGGATGGTAGTTAAGCCATTTTGCATTATCTAAACTGGTGGTGTTAAATTCATCGGTCAGTTCCGATATTGACACCCACGCCTTGTCGGTTGGTGGAGTTGGTTGCGCAATAGCAGATAAGCCAATGAAAATAAATATAGAGTAAATAAGAAACTTTTTCATTTCAATCTTTTCGTTTTATAATCTGTAATATTTAAACTATCCGGACAATCATTTAACTGTCAGTCCGGATAGTTAAATTCTTATTATTCAAATACTTCGTAAAATTTGACATCATCTAAATACCTTTCGGTTTTGCACCCATCGGTATTGAAGCTGATATTTACCTCATCGGTGCCAGCCCATCCGGGAGCAGTAAATGTAATGTCGAAACTTCTTTCAGCCCAATTGCTGTTTGATCCGTTTTCCCACCAGTTTTGGTTGCCTTCAATGTATGGATTAGCCCCTTTTTTCCAAACCAACGCAAAACCACCTGTCCAGTTACTTTCAGATGCTTTGGCAGAGAATTGAAGTCTGAACTTTTTATTCAACAATTCTAAACCAGGCTTACAAGTGATATTGATTTTGTGACGACCTGAAGCAAGAGGATTGAAGCGCAAGCAATAGTTACCTGAATTAGGAGCAGTACTAACAACATTCCAAGTGGCTTCCGCTGGATTATCCCAAAGTGATGTCCAATTATCTAAGTTCCCTTTTTCGAAACCACTGTTTTCGTTCAGCAAATTCACTACATTGTTCGTAATCACCAAATCTTGTGGAGCTAAAATTTTATTAGACACTGATTTGACTGAACCAGGAGCGTATTTTACGCTAACACTTTGCCCTTCGGTAATAGGCGTAGTAGGAGTAATTACAATACGACGAGCCGAAGTGAGAGCTATCGAAAAATCTGATTTGCTACCTGCAACCATTACGGTGAAGTTTGATTTGGCATCAACAGGCAAAGCAGCCATATCTTCGGCAAAGTTGAGGTGAATTTTGGAACCTACCTGTGCCAAAAGCGTATTTGACGGCGAAATTACATCATTGAGCAATACATTTATGTAACTTACTTTTTCGATAAAACTTGAATCGGCTGGTATATTACGGTACACTTTTAGTTTTACTTTGTAAACACCTGGTGTGCTATAAAGCACAGTTGGATTTGCCAAATTGCTCATTGCAGGCACTCCGCCTTCGAACTCCCATTTATAGGGCATTTTGTATCCTGGCAACGTATTGATACCTATGTAATTGTTCTCTTTGTAATCTATCTGCGTGGCTAATGAGCTGAATGTTACAGTATTTCCAAACTTCAAATATTGTTTGTCGGCCGAAAAATCGGCTACAACTGGAGGACGAACTGTGATTAAGAAAAGGCGATCTTCTTTTGTGCCATCGTTAAACTCAGAAGTCACTTTGGTTTTAAATACTCCGCCAGTACTGTACACTACAACCGGATTTTTTTCGGTAGAAGTCGTAATTGAACCGCCTTCGAAAGTCCAAACTCTTGATTTTACATTCACCGACGAATCGTTGAACGTAATGGATTCACCCTCGGTAATAAACGATTGACTGGCAGTTACCCAAAATTTAACGGGTCGTGCACCTTCGTATAAATCCGTCATTTCGTTACAGCTTGCAAGCATAAATATAGCTGTAAGTACGAAAATTATTTTTTTGAAAATTATATTATTTCGTTTCATCTGTTTGTAATTGTTTTTTTATTTAAAAAATATCACTCTTAATGCTACAATACACCTAATTGGCTTGTGGATAAACTGGATTTTGAACAAGAGCGTCATTCAACTCCATTTCTGATGAAGGAATGGGCCAGCGAATCATGTGATCCAAATAATTATCACCAGGCGAGCCTGCATTACTCCATCCATCTTGATGAACAGCTTTAATTGTAGTTTTATAAACTCCGAAGCGTATTAAGTCATCGCGTCTCCACCCTTCCATGCAAAGTTCTTTGCGTCGTTCCGAAATTAGTAATGTCTTCATATCGGCAGCCGTGCCAACTGTTACGGGGTCGATACCGGCACGGGTACGTACTTTGTTTACAGTCTGATCTACAATTGATTGTGTCAACAACCCTTGTCCGTTCATAGCTTCGGCATACATCAGCAATACATCAGAGTAACGGATATAAGGATTGTCGAAAGGCGAATCGTTGGTATAATTGTTGGGTTTTGCAGCATGCCATTTCCAAGCTCTCCAGCTTGTTTTGTCTGTTCCATCTACAAATACATCGTCGTTTTGATTGTGTTTAGCTACGTTTTGTTTCAATCGCACATCGTTGCGGTCGAAGGACATTTCGAACTCTTGATTGATAAAACAAGTTCCCCAACCAGCTCCGTTGCTCACCGATCCATTTGGACCGTACATAAATCCTAAAAGCGATTTTTGACCAAAACCAGGACCATCGAATCCAAAGCTAAATACGTGCTCAATACCTTGTTCGTGTGTTACATCAAAGTTATGGGCGTAATCGGCAAATAAATCATACACGTTGCTTTCGATAACTAATTTTAGCTCTGCAGCTGCTAATGCAAATTTTGCTGTCTGATTTAGTGGAAAACCGGTCATTTGCAAATATACTTTAGCAAGTAAGGCTTGAGCAGCTCCTTTTGTAGCTCGACCTTTGCCTTGTTCGGCCATCAGATTGTCTTTTGCAAATTTCAAATCTTCAACAATAAAAGCATATACATCGGCAGGAGCCGATTGCGCAACATTTAAGTTTGACAGGCTAACCACCTCATTTTTAATTAAAGGCACATTCTCCCAAGCGCATACCAAACGGAAATACAGGGCTGCACGTAAAAAGCGAGCTTGAGCAATAATTTTACTTTTATCAGTTTCACTAAGTGTGCCAGCAGGTAAAGCACCTACTCTGTCCACTACGCTGTTCACTCTATTTACCGCTTTATAAAGTTTACCCCACAGTTTGGTAACCGAAACATTAGTAGGTGTAACTTGTTGCAAATATATTAGTTTACGGTCGCCTTCCCAACCCGGAACCACTACTTCGTCGGTACCCATGGTGCCCCACATTACTGCAATATCACCATTTTCACTTGAGTGAATAATGTTACGCGTGGCAGCATAAGCTCCAGTTAATAATATATTGGCACTTTTGAGGTCTTTTACAAACGTAGCAGGATCGGCAAAAGTAGTTGGTTTTTCAGTTACAAAATCTTCATTACACGACATAAAAGTCGCTACGAACAGAAGACATATTATTGGTTTTATCATTTTTTGAAATTTCATATTCTTATTATTTATAAGTTAAACAATTGATTTAAAACCCAATATTTACACCCACTCTAAAAGTGCGTTGCTTAGGGTATGAGTCTGAATCAAGTCCTGGTGTTAGTTGATTGTTTCCTACACTTACTTCAGGGTCGTAACCTGTGTATTTCGAAAACACGTATGCATTATCAACCGAACCATACACTCTGCACGAACGTAAATTCAGTTTTTTGATAAGCGATTTTTCAAGGTTATATCCTACTGAAATATTGGCAATGCGTAAATAAGATCCATCTTCAATATGAGTAGAGTAAGCATTTGAATTGCTACCACCATCACCATCACCCCAGATACTTGGTATATCTGTGTCTGCATTTTCAGGCGTCCATCTATCGGCCATCAATGCAAATTTATTGGTATAAGGCACTGCAGTAGCAAATCCTCTAACTCTATTTTTATTGTAAATATCGTTACCATACGACCAAGTCATCAGAACCGATAAATCGAAGTTTTGATACGAGAAGTTGTTTGTAAATCCACCATAATGTTTTGGAATGGTATTACCAATAATAGTACGGTCGTTGCTATCCACATTGTTGTCTTCGTCGGGATTTTGATTTACAAACATTGGCAAACCTGGACGATATTTACCAGGAGCTACAAACGAAGTTGTTTGTACGCCATCTTTCAATGTGTAATTCAATTTCCAAAAGCCATTGCCGGGTGTGTTGTTTGCTGCGTTTGCAGCTGCAAGGTCATTTCGCATTTTAACTGCTGCTTCGGCATTTGTCATGCCATCAAATTCTTTGAAGTGTTCAAAATTATATATTCCTTTAACTTCCATTCCATATACCGACCCAAGCGATTCGCCTTTGCGAACAACATAGTCGTTTTGAATTTGATTGTCGCCAATAGCTGTTGTGAAAAACTCCTCAGCGCCACCTAAATCAAGTACTTTGTTTTTTATAAATGTGATATTAATATTTGAACTCCATTTGAATTTTTTGGTTTCAATATTAACTGTATTTAGCGATAGCTCAACGCCTTTGTTGTTAATTTTTCCAATGTTTTGGAACGAAAATTCGTAGCCAGAGTTAGCCGGAAGTGGCACCTGAAGCAAAAGATCTTTCGTGTCTTTATTGAAATAGTCAAAATCAATCGAAATGCGATTATTAAACAATCCTAGCGTGAAACCAGCATCCATTTGTGCAGTAGTTTCCCAAGTTAAATCGGGGTTTGGTAAGCGGTCGGTAACTAATCCAGTTACGCTTTGATTTCCAAAATAATTGTAATTAATTGGCACTAATGCGCCCAATGAGCGATACGAGCCAATGGATTGATTACCAGTTTCGCCATAGCTTAATTTCAGTTTGGCATCGCTGATAACTTTATTGTTTTTCAAAAAACTTTCGTTGTTTAATTTCCATCCAAGTGCTGCCGAAGGAAAATAGCCCCAGCGTTTACCTTTTGCAAAACGCGACGATTCATCGGCACGTCCACTGAATGTGATTAAGTAACGATCGTCGTACGAGTAATTCACACGCATTAAAGCAGAGCGAAGTGAAGAAGATACTTTATCCGATTGGGTTTTTTCGGTTGTAACGGCAGCACCAAGGTTATCTAAATTTACACCTGGAATTGCAAAGTCGAGTGAGCTAGCGCTTAAATACTCCCAGCTACCTCTTTGTTGCTCGTATACTCCCACAGCATTAATGCCATGCTTGCCAATGGTTTTGTTGAAAGTAAGCGATTGCTCTGCTGTCATACTCATTGAGTTATTGAAGTTGGTATAAGCACGTCCGTTTGCAGTTTTACCCCAACCAATTTCTTCGGAATAATAGGCTTTTCCTTTTGAGTAATAGGCACTTGCACGAATTGAAGATTGGAAAGTTAAATCGTCAGTTAACTTATAAGACATGTACACATTACCAAATGCATTTAGTGCAGTAGTATTGTTGTAGTCTTTGGCTAGCATCAAGTCCGGACGGGTAATATCTCCACCACGAATACTGATTAGACGACCACTGGCATCGTACTCTGCATCGCTGTAGCGCATAGCACTTTGTGCTGGGCTGAATAATAATGCGCTAGTAATAACGCCACTACGTCCGTTTGCATTTTCGGTAGCAGCCGATACAATACCATTGTTATTGGTATAGCTGGCATTCATGCTCACTCCCGATTTTAGTTTCGATGAAATATTTTGATCCAATCGCATATTTCCCGAAAAACGCTCGTAGTCCGAGTTTAGAATTACACCTTCTTGTTTCAAATAGTTAAAAGAGCCTGTGTAGCTCGATTTTTCGCTACCGCCTACCATCGAAAGGGCATAATTTTGCGTTTTGGCAGGTCTGCTAATTTCATCTTGCCAATCGGTTACTCTAATTGGTGAGTTTTTAAGCGGATATTGATTTCCGTATTCATCGCGAAAAGCACCTACAAACTGATCTCTTGGTTCTGTTGGGTTCCATGGAGCATATTCGTTCCAATAATCCACGTATTGTTGACCCGTGAGTAGCTTAATTGGGCGTGCAATATAGCCAATACTTTGATATGTTTCAAAATTCAATTCGGCTTTACCACCTTTACCTTTTTTGGTAGTGATAATAATAACCCCATTAGCTCCCCTCGAACCATAAATGGCTGTTGCCGAAGCATCTTTTAATACGTCAATTGATTCAATAATACTTGGGTCGATGTTTGATAATGGGCTGGTTGAACTATTTCCTAACCCCACGCTGGTGCGAACACTGCTACCTTCCATAGCAATACCATCAATTACATACAAAGGGTCGTTACTCGCATTGATAGAGGTACCACCACGTATTCTAATTTTGGTGCTTGAGCCGGGGCCACCATCCGACGAAGTAACCTGTACGCCGGCAGCCTTACCCATTAAACCTGACTCGAACGACACTGGTTTAATTTTCTCCATTGTCATGGCATCGACCGACGAAACAGACCCAGTTAAATCTTTACGTTTAACACTTCCGTAGCCAATAGCCACTACTTCGCTAAGTTGTTGTGTATTTTCACTTAATACTACATCAATTTTTGTTTTACCATTAACCGAAATTTCTTGCTTGATATACCCTACATAGGTAAATGAGATAGTTGAACTTGTAGGAGCATTTAGCTTGTAATAACCATTAATATCTGAAATCGTGCCCTTGTTGACACCTTTAACTGTAATGTTTACCCCAATTAATGGTGCACCCATTCCATCTACTACTTTACCAGAAACTACCAACTCTTGAGCGAGAATACTCCCAATCATTGTCCATAGAAATAGGCCAGAGAGCACTATTTTTTTTGCAATTTGATACTTTGTTCTTTTCATAAATAATATTGATTTTTAAAGTTGCATTTGTTTGTTTTTATTCAAACAAAATTTGAGAATTGTGTGTGGTTGAAAACTAATTTAGTGTTAGTTTTTGAACTATGCTTTCACCAGTAGTTGTTTTTAGTTTCAATATACAAATACCTTTTTGTAATAAAGCCGTGTTGATTGTTGTAACAGCAACGGCTGATTGAAATAATGGCATGCCATTTAAACTAATAACTTTTACTTCAGAGGTATTGGCCGGAAGAATAATTTGAGAATTAAGAGTGTAAATTTTGCAATTTTCGGACGAACTAATTGTTGTGTTTTCAATTGAAGTTGACAGCCCTGAGTATACCGTATTTGAGAAGGACTTAAGAACTGCAAAATTATTGGCAATAATTTTCCATTTGCTTGCAAAATCAAAACCAACATAATTAGCCTCAGTTTGTAATTGAGTTGTTGTGAGTTCAGTACCGTTTGTGTCTGAGTTTTTTCCAATGCTTTGTACGTAATATGCTCTTGAAATAGTTCCACTTTTAACACCAGCTATGGCATTGCCATTGCCCATTTCGCCATAAAAAGCCACATTTGTTAACGAAGCACCTGTCGACCAGCTCGGAATTTCGCCAACAATACCACCTACTGAGCCCCATGCATCCGAAACATTTGCTTTCGCAAAACAGTCGATCACCGAACCATTATCATTTATTACACCTACTATACCACCAACACGTCCTTGCCCTGCGATAGAACCTCCAAGCACAAAGCAGTTTTGTATGAGGCTGGCATTCCATTCCGAAATACCTACTATTCCACCAACACGTTCGTGAGTAGTTTTAACATCAATTGTGAGGTTTATAATACCTAGGTTTTTAATAGTAGCATTTTGTATTTTGCCAAAAAAACCAACAGCCATATTGTTTTGAGTGGCTGATGGGGTAATGGTGAGGTTTTTCACTACCATACTATTCCCATCAAAACCTCCAGTAAAAGCTGATGCGTTGTTTCCAATTGGATGAAATGTTTCGCCGGCCATATCGACATCGGCTGTTAGCTTAAATTGCATGCCCCAATCGGCAGTTGTATTCACTAAAGTTGTGATATCTGCTTTGTTCGACAATAAATAAGGATCAACGGCAGTACCTGTGCCACCAGAATATGTAGCTGCATTTGCAGTTATTATACACACGCAACACATAAGTGAAATCACGTTTTTTTTAATTGAGTTAGTTTGTTTCATACTGATAGATTTAATTTTATTACTTGATTTTTTAGTTGAACAATGCAAAGATAACGTGAAAGTAAACTTTTTATGTGCGGTATTTTCGTTACATTTAATGCGGTAAATTTATTTATTATTATAATTATAAGATAGTTGCCTTATAATTTCAGAAAAACAGTTTGTTCTATGATTTTTATAATTTTCGACTCTTAAATAGTTATCAACTCAAGTGATCTTTGAATGGGATATTTTTACAGTCATAAGGTTGCATGTTTATACTATAAGGTTCACCTGGATTAGACTCACCAGACATTAAGGCCAGTGAGATGTTATTGTCAATTTGAATTTTAATTATTTGTGGTGATTGGTATTTAAACTTATGATTAGTTCGTTTCATAATATTGATATGTTTATTTTTCAATTAATTCGTTGTGATTTTTGATGTCCAGTTCTGTGTTCCATACTTAGTGTCAAGTACATAGAGTCCTTTGGCAGGAAGTTCAACCTGAAGTGATTCAGCAATTAAGTGATTTTTATATATCATTCTACCTGTACCATCATAAATCATTACAAGTGAAGATGGTGGTAAATTGTATATTGTTAATTTATTGTTTCTTACGTTGCATTTAACCGTGTTTTGAGTATTAATTTCAGTGGTTTTAGTTGAAACATGTTTAGCCAAAAGATTAAAACGTGTATTGTCTATTCCAGATGTGGCATCGAAGTTATAACTATTTTGAAGTAAATTTGTGCGAGCTTTTGTATGATTATCAATAAGAATTAATTCAGACAAAGCGTCAGTCTTCGAAATGGATGCACTTATAGTTGAACTACATGCATTATTGCTGTAATAACCCAATGGAATTTCAGTAAAACTACTCAAGGGTAATGCATTAAAAGTGTAATTGACACTATTTAATTGCGTAAAAATTTGAGGTTTATTGGTTCCAATTCCAATCCATTTTTCCAAGTCCTTTCCAATTTCGTACTCAACACTTAATCCATCGCTTAATATTAAGGTGGTTTTATCTACACCTGTTACCGTAGTTAGGCTAATTTCAATATCTGTAGATGCTTCATTTCTGATAGAAGATGGTACGGCTGATTTGCGACCTTCTAAGGCAAAATTGATGCCCGAAATTGCCAAATCATTACTTGCTTGTATGAAATATGCTGACATAGGATTTAATTCGGGTACAGATGCTGGTGTGTAAGCTGTATAGGTACTTGTTCCATCTGAAACATAGATATAATATGAGCTGCTGCCAGTAGCATTGCTGCCTGTGTATTTGCTCAAATAGGGCTGTCCAATTAAGTTCCATCCATGATGGGTGTTGGATGCACTACCTATGTTTGCTGCAATTGGGATAATTTGGGTGATTTCGGTACTAAGAGCAGTTTTATCTAAAGTAAACGAGATTTCGGTGGCAGGTGATCCATTGTTTAGGGCAATAATGTAACCTTGATACTTGTTTAGTTTTAAAGTTGGGGTAGCGCTCAAATCGTCATTGGTTATTGCCTTCCAATTAGCACCTACACCATTTGTAGCACGACTTGCACCATCGTAGTATTTCAGAAACCAATCTTGCCCTAAAGTCCCCAGCGAACTGCCATCCGATTTTTTAATGTTCGAAACGAGCACATCGCTTGGGAGCGAAATAAAAGTGTTACGCCAATTACATCTTCAAAGTATTCGCTAAAATCAATGGTATTGGGGATAAAATCGTGTTTGATTTCTTCAATTCCAACAATGCGGTCGAGTGCCAAGTTAGTAATCTGGCCGAATTCCTCATTCAGTCCGAATACAAACCAACGGTTTTTGTATTGCTTGAGGTAGTAAGGATGGAAAATAATAGCTTGGTTAGTTTCCCGCCTAAAGCTTTTGTAGGAGACATTCAGTACTTTCTTATATAAAATGGCATTATACAAAGGTGTAATGTATTCCAGACCCTGCAGGTAGTCGTTTTGTTCAAATTCAATGATTTGTTGACTGCTTTTCGAAAGGCCTAACCCCGAATCGAGCCGGGCAGTAATTTCATCCACCCATTCAAACTGTGGCATCCCTTTAAAACGCGAAAGGGTCAATAAAGCTTCTTTAAGTTGGTTTTCTTCTGTTTCGTTCAGAGGTTGGTTGTTGATGGAGAAATTGATATCCTCGTAGCGAAAATACACCTTATGACCATCACGAATGTGCTCAAGTGGAATATTCCAACCTTGTTCACTCTCCATAAACTTTATGTCATCCAATAGTTGTCTACGCTTAACCCCATCTTCATTACCTGAGTATTCGTAAATGGCATCATTACAAGCATTAATAAGGTCATCAATATAATAAGTTCTTCCAGGGTTTCGGAAGCACTTATCCAGTGTTTGATAGCGAATAATAGCGTGTTTGTTGGTAGCCATTTAGTATATATATTTCAATTCACAAAACTACTAAAAACTATTCATATTTTGCCTAAATTGTTAATGTGGTTTTGTGTTTAAACCATCCATTTACTATTTATTCAGTTACAATTTCTTTCATCCATTCTTCCATTCTTTCATTTTTTCATTTCTTCATCATCACATCATCACATCATCTACTTACCTCTTACCTCTTACCGCTGCTTCACCCCACTCCCAGCACCTTCCCTGCTCCACCACCTTTCACTGGCGTAGGGTTGCCAAAAGCATCCAATTCGCCGAACTCAATGGCTACCGACAGAATCAGGGTATCGCTGTTGTTGAAGGTAATTTCAGGGTGTTGAACCTCCAACTGAAAACGGAGTTCCTGTGCGGATACTGTAGCTGTGCGTGGAAACCATTCGGTCGAAAGGAATTGTCGGTCGAGTCCAATGGTGTCGTGTACAGGCTCATAGTCGTATTTTTGAGCACCCAGCACCCTGTCGGTCACTACACCTAGCGTGGCACTAATGCGGAACAGACTGTATCGGTCGGGCATGTTTAAACCTAGGCTACAGGCAAAAGCAGGAATGGCGACAGTTGCAGCTGTGTTTTCACGGTCAATTTTCCAGTCGAGCGGTATGCGCAGCACACTGTCGAAGCGGTTGATGCGGTTAAAATTAAATCCCACCAGGTACTGTTTGGACTTCGAAAGCAGGATTGAACGTTCGCCCCACACACCATCGGTGTCGGCAGCCTGTATATTTTTCATCAGTGAGCAAAGCGCCGGTGCTAGGTTGTAATCCGCCACGTGATGCAGTCCGTAGAAAGACATACGTATGGCTTTGCTCATTTTTGAACAGCCTCCAAACTCTTTGTTGTTTTTACGGACGTTGGCAAATTCGGGCCGTCGTTTAATCTGGTCTTTGCTGGCACCACCTTTTGTGCGCATAAAGATTTCGTCGCTTCCTTTGCGAGTATAAAAAGATACTTTTCCGAGTGTTCCGGTGATCCGGTCTAATTGTTTTACACGTGCCATGTTTTTATTTACTATTTATTCATTTACTATTTACCATTTCTTCATCTCTTTATCACCACATCACCACATCACCACATCATTTCCGATACTGTAAGCCATTACAAATATACATAAATTATATTTAATACAAACACAAATCATATATAATCCATATCTATAAGATACGAGTTATATACGGGTTATATATGGATTGTATATGGATTGTATATGAATTATCTCAAAATATAATAGCGCAATGCATGCAATGAAGTGCATCAAACAGAATCAAAATCAATGACTATCCAAAGCTTTACCAAAAGCCATCAGAACACAAAGCTCTGCCATTTTGACAGCGTAAAATCCTAAGCATCAGCCATTTTGACAGAAAATGCGCTTTGGCATTTTATTTGAAAATTGACCTATCAAACAATAAAAAACAAATTGTATAACCAATTAATTATAGGAGATTAAACTATGTTACTCGTACGTAATTCAAACCAAGCGCCATCAGTATTCAATCGTTATTTTGATGGCGAAATGTTCGATTGGAACAACCGTCATTTTTCGAAAACAAACACTACCTTACCTTCGGTAAATATAAAAGAAAATGCCGAATCGTTTGCAGTAGAGCTTGCTGCACCAGGCTTCGAAAAAGCTGATTTTAAAATTGAATTAAACCGCAATTTGCTAACTATCTCGTCGGACAAAAAGCTCGAAACAGAGACCAACGAAGGCGAAGTGTTCACCAAACGCGAGTTTAGCTAC
>JAGNPC010000076.1 GCA_017989795.1 Paludibacter sp.
ACGGCCATGAAACTCGTCGGCCATTTTATACAATTTATTCAATGCTTTTCTATCTTCTGTAAATAAACCATCAAGTACACCCTGATAAATATGTACAATATTTTTTACTGATTGCTCCATTTCTTTGGTACATTCAACAATAATATCGTGTTCTGTTTTGTGTTCATTCAGATCAATACTATCTTGTTTTGCCACGCGTTTTTTGTGGATTATTGCAAATTGAATAAATAAAAATATCACTAATCCTATTGAGCCAATAATTGCATAAACTCCACCATACATTAAAGCAAAAGCAACGCCAGCTGATACTGTAAATGCTACTATTGCAGTTAAAAACCAGCCACTTATTACTGTAAGTACACCCGAAATACGGTAAACAGCACTTTCGCGCCCCCAAGCTCTATCGGCAAGCGACGACGACATGGCAACCATAAATGTAACGTAAGTAGTTGAAAGTGGTAGTTTTAATGATGTACCCAGCGAAATTAGTAATGTAGCTACCGATAAGTTTACGGATGCACGAATAACATCAAACGACGAGTCCTCTTTTTCTTCCTCACTTAACGGTTCAAATCGGCTATCTATAAAATTTTGAACTTTCTTGGGAGTGATAATCTCTACAAACTTATTCATGTTTACTGCACCACGTACCAACGAACGCGAAGCTGCTGTAGATGAAAAGCTTTCTGTTCCTTCGCTTTGTCGTGATAAGTTTACCTCAGTTTTGGTTACTGAGCGTGCTTTTTTCGAAAACCACAACGCCAAAATCATGATTATTGCTGCGCCTAATAAATACCTCCAATCGGCCACAACAGGCTCTGATAGTTGCCCCATCGTAAGGTTTTCGATACTTCCACCCGAAGCAACCACGCCTGAAGCAATTTCGTAAGCTCCTAAGCCAGCCATAAATACACCGATGAAGTTTACCAAGTCGTTACCAGCAAAAGCAAGCGCTAAGGATGCTGTTCCGGCTAAAATATTGAATTTCAATATATTTACTTTGAATGCATGTTGTAATATACCCATTAATAAGGTCCACCCTATCAATGAATAGAACAACAACATAGAGGTGTTGTCATTTATATACATATATACATCTTTTGAAATAAGCGAAGAGCCTTTAAGCCCTTTAAATAATGCAAAATAAGTAATGGCAGTCAACGATAAACCAGTCCAAATGGCACCAAAATACTTAAACGTTTTTTTGTAGCGAAATGAAAATAACAAACGTGTAAAATACATAATGGTGGAACCAAATACGAATGCAACTACCACCGAAACTAGTATGGCCGAAATAATGGTTAGCGTTTTGCCCGCGTTTATATAGTCTAATAAAACGCCTGTGTCACTTTGCCAGATATTAACTAAAGCCACAGCTACAGCAGCTCCCAACAATTCAAAAACCAACGATACGGTAGTTGAAGTAGGCATTCCAAAGGTGTTAAATACATCCAGGAGAATTACATCGGTAACCATTACGGCTAAAAATAACAACATAATGTCGTTGAATGTGAATTTTCCTGGGTAAAAAACGCCACTACGGGCAATTTCCATCATACCACTCGAAAAAATTGAACCAATAATAACCCCTCCCGAAGCTACAGTAAGGATTACCCAAAGTGGTGCTACTTTTGATCCAATGGCCGAATTTAAAAAGTTTACGGCATCATTAGCTACTCCCACATATAAGTCGAGAGCAGCTAAACCTAATAACACTAAAACAATGACAATGTAGATTGAATCCATTTCTTTTTTAGTTTGTTGATAATAATCTTATATTTGATTTTTTAAATACTCAATATCAATAACAAATGTATTGCATAAATGTTACAAAGCTGTTACAAGAATTAAGTTTCTATATTAATATGTTTTTTTTATGATTTGAAAAATAAATATACACACTCAAATAAATAGGATGAAGTAGTGTTTTTTAAGTCATTTGTAGTAGTTTTGTAATCAATAAAAATGAAATTGAAAAAAAATGATATGAATAATTCTAAAATTGCATTTGTAACTGGTGTTACAGCTGGATTTGGAAAGGCATTTGCTTTGCGTTTAGCAAAATTAAATTACAACCTTATTATCACAGGACGTCGGTCGGATCGTTTAAATGAACTATCGGAGTATATTAAAGCTGAGTTTAAAGTTGATGTGGTACCGCTTTGCTTTGATGTGCGCGATAATGAAGCTTGCAAACAAGCAATAAACTCAATTCCCGAAAAATATACTGCTATTGATTTGTTGGTAAATAATGCTGGTTTGGCAGCTGGTGCATCACCATTCGATGAAAGTAACATGGACGATTACGATCGAATGATTGATACCAACGTAAAAGGATTGCTTTATATTACAAAACTCGTAACTCCTTTTATGATAAAGCGCCAGAAAGGGCATATTGTCAATATATCCTCTATTGCAGGTATCGAAGTTTATCCAAACGGAAGTGTGTATTGTGCCACAAAACATGCTGTAAATGCCATTACCAAAGGATTACGACTCGATTTATTGAAATATGGCATTAAAGTAAGCTCCATATCTCCGGGGATGGTCGAAACTGAGTTCTCGATTGTTCGCTTTCATGGCGACGAACAAAAAGCGAAAGAAGTATATGCCGGAATAGTGCCTCTAGATGCTGAAGATATAGCTGATACACTCGAATTTATTATTACACGGCCTGATCATGTAAGTATTAACGACATTCAAATAAATCCAAAGCAACAAGCTAGCGTCTACCTTGTAAACCGAAAAATCGATTAGTTTATCAAAATAACTAACGCTAAGAAACAAATAATTAAAAAAAATAGCTTATTTTTGTCGTTCAGAGTTTTACACTTACTGCAATTGATTTAAACCAAAATCAGTAATAATAAAACTTGTAACGAATGAAATTTTTAATATAATAATAATGTTATGAGCTCACTTGACGTAAACAAGGAAAATGAAAACTTAGCTTTGGATGAAATTGCCGAAGTTATTGATGCTACAACTCTCGACTCTACAGTATCAAACATCGCAGTAGTAGAAGTGGAAATACCAAAAACTGAACTTAAACCTGATTTCTCAACCCAAACGCGTGCAGAGTTGGTTGAATCGTTGAAAAATTTGGTAAACGACAAAGTAGAAGCCATAAAAGATGATGTTGAAAGCATTAAGCTTCATTTTTATAAAAAATTAAAAAGTGAGGTAGAGGAGCACAAGAAAGTTGAATCGGAGGGTGAAGAGTTAGAATTGGCTCCGGTAAAAGATCAACTTGAAGAAGAACTCAAAGTGTTGCTGAACGATTATAAGGCGCGAAAAGCAGCGCTTGTGGCAAAACTTGAACAAGAAAAAGAACAAAATTTGCTCGAAAAACAAGCTATTCTTGAGCAAATGAAGCAATATGTTGATGGTTATGATGATGTTTCGTCGCATATAAATGACTTTAAAGCTTTACAAGCTAAATGGAAATTAATTGGTCAGGTACCAGCCAAAGATTTGGCGAGCACATTAAAATTATATAGCAATCACCAAGAGAAGTTTTGGGATTTGATAAAGATCAACAACGAACTACGCGAATACGATTTTAAAAAGAATTTGGAAGCAAAAACGCATATTTGCGAATCGGCAGAGCGTTTAGCAGAACTTTCGGATGTGGTTTCGGCATTTCAACAATTACAAAAATTTCATGCCGATTGGCATGATTTAGGACCAGTATCACGCGAGTTTCGCGATTCGATTTGGAATCGCTTCAAAGAAGCATCGAGTGTGATTAATAAAAAACATCAAGCATTTTTTGATGAACTTCGTCAAAAAGAAGATCAGTTTCAACAGGCCAAAACTGAACTTTGCGAGAAAATTGAAGCATTTGATTACACATCGCTCAATAACTACAAAGCCTGGGATGATGCAACACAAACTGTATTGGCTTGGCAAGAAGAGTGGCGCAGCTTGGGTTTTGCACCTCGTAAAGTAAATCAACAGCTGTTCGATAGATATCGTGCTGGTTGTGATGCTTTTTTTGCTGCTAAAAATGAGTTCTATAAAGCTTCAAAAGCTGTATTGAATCAAAATCTAGAAAAGAAAAAAGCACTTTGTGCGCAAGCAGAAGCGTTAAAAGATAGTACTGACTGGAAAGAAACTGCTGATAAATTAATTCAGCTTCAAAAAGAATGGAAAACGGTAGGACCAATAGCTAAGAAGATTTCGGATGAGCTTTGGAAACAATTTGTTACTGCTTGCGACTTTTTCTTTGAGCAAAAGAATAAGAATTTCTCAAGTCAAAAAAGCGTAGAGACTGAGAATCTGCAAAAGAAAAAAGACATAGTTGCAAAAATTCAAGCAATATCAGTCGAAGGAAATACTTCGGACACAGTAGGAGTCATTAAAGCTCTCATGGCTGAATACGCAGCTGTAGGACATGTGCCATTTAAAGAAAAGGATAAAATCTACACAGAGTATCGTGCAGCTGTTGACGAGAAGTTTGGTAAACTAAATGTTGACTCATCGCAACGTAAGCTTGATAATTTTAAATCGAACCTCAAGGATATGTCCAATAAAGGTGAGAATAAATTGTATCGCGAACGTGAAAAGTTAATGCGCTCTTACGAGCAATTGAAATCCGAAATTGCCACTTACGAAAATAATATTGGTTTCTTTACTTCTTCATCCCAAAAAGGTGGTGGGTTGATTAAAGAAATGGAGCGAAAAATTGAAGCATTAAAGGCCGATAGCAAACTTATTGAAGAAAAAATTGCATTGATAGATCAGTCAATCTAATGTAATAAAACAAAAAACAAAGCGCGCAAATCAAATTTGATTTGCGCGCTTTGTTTTTTATGTAAGCTTGTTGAAAATGGCTGCTGCCTATCCTAAAAAGCCTTTTAATAATTTGCTCTTTGAGTTTGGACGTAGTTTGCGAATAGCTTTTTCTTTAATCTGACGAACACGTTCGCGTGTTAAACCAAATTCATCACCAATCTCTTCAAGTGTCATTTCTGTAACTCCAATTCCGAAGAATTTTTTTACAATATCTTTTTCTCTATCCGAAAGTGTGTTTGTAAGTACACGCTCAATTTCTTTTGATAGCGATTCGTTCATCAACACACGGTCGGCATTGGGTGAATCATCGTTTATCATCACATCGAGTAAACTGTTGTCCTCTCCTTCAACAAAAGGTGCATCTACAGATATGTGACGACCAGATACCTTCATAGTATCAGCAATCTTATCTACCGGAATGTCTAATTGCTCAGCTAGTTCCTCTGGAGATGGGCGACGCTCGTTTTCTTGTTCAAACTTTGAAAATGCTTTGTTTATCTTGTTAAGTGAACCTACCTGATTTAATGGTAAGCGCACGATACGTGATTGTTCGGCCAAAGCTTGCAATATTGACTGGCGAATCCACCATACTGCATACGAAATAAATTTAAATCCACGTGTTTCGTCAAATTTCTCGGCAGCTTTAATAAGCCCAAGATTTCCTTCGTTGATAAGGTCAGGAAGACTTAAACCTTGATTTTGGTATTGTTTTGCAACCGAAACCACGAAACGTAAATTAGCACGGGTAAGTTTTTCGAGCGCTATACGGTCGCCATTGCGAATACGTTGCGCCAACTCAACTTCCTCTTCAACTGTAATAAGATCCTCACGACCAATCTCCTGTAAGTACTTATCAAGCGATGCGCTTTCACGATTGGTAATCGATTTAGTAATTTTTAATTGTCTCATTGTGGTTTAAAAAATTAGCGTGCAAAATTAATACTTTTATTTGAATTGACAAAATGAAATATTTTGACTGCTATTAACATTGTTGTGCACAGCGTGTGGTTAATGGTTTTAGTCTGAAATTCTTTTCTAAACTAACAACATATAGTGTTATTTGTTTTACAAAACTGATAAAATTGGGTTTAAATTAACTTCTTTGACAAAAAAAAACTACCTGCACTGAGTTGTTCAGGTAGTTTTTTTGTAATTCTGAAGTGGTTATGTTGAATTTATTCGCCTACATTAACGGCATAGTACGATACTTTACCAGTTGGATATACGCCTGCAATATTTAAGACCTTAAATTTATCGTTTGTATTAAGTGCTTCGTTAAGTACTTCTTTGATGTCGTCGATACTGCGGATAGCTTGATTGTTTATTTTTACAATTACAAAGCCAGCTTTGATACCTGCTTCTTGGAATTTCCCTTTATTAACAGAGCTTACTTCCATACCATAGTCCAATTGGAATTGATCTTTCAGTTTGTCGTTTATCACTTTAAAGTCTGCTCCCAAAATGTCGATGTCGGCTTCGGCTGATTCCTTTTGGGTTGAACCTTGGCGGTTCTTGAGTTCAGCTGTAAGTTTAAGTTCTTTGTTGTCTCTTAATACTGTTATGTTTACTTTATCACCAGGGCTTAAACGTCCAATTTGTTCTTGTACTTCCGAAGATGATTTGGTTGTATTGTTATTGACTTTAGTGATTATATCGCCTTTTTTAATACCGGCTTTTTCGGCTGCACTATTTTCAACGACTTCGGCCACTAAAGCACCTTCCATTGTTTTTAGATTTTTTTCTTTAGCAACTTCGTTGGTGAGTTCTTGCATGCTCACACCCAAAACTGCTCTTTGCACAAATCCAAACTGACGGATGTCAGAAACTACTTTTTTTACAATTCCAGAAGGCACAGCAAATCCATAGCCCGCATACGATCCTGTTTGCGATGCAATGGCGGTGTTGATGCCAATTAATTCACCACGTGTGTTTACTAGAGCTCCTCCACTGTTACCTGGATTGATAGCTGCGTCGGTTTGTATGAACGATTCAATTTTCATTTGTGAATTGATGATGTTGATATTACGTGCCTTTGCGCTTACAATACCAGCGGTTACTGTAGAAGTAAGGTTAAATGGATTGCCAACTGCCAATACCCATTCGCCTACTTTAACCGAATCGGAATTTCCAAACAAAACCATCGGTAGTTTTTCTGCTTCAATTTTTAATAATGCAATATCAGTATTGGGGTCAGAGCCTACCAGTTTGGCTTTAAAGGTACGTTTGTCATTTAATGTAACTTCAATTTCTTTCGATTTATCAATTACGTGATTGTTGGTCACAATATAGCCATCATTCGAAATGATTACACCCGAGCCCGAACCTTCGCGCATAGGTGCTTCTTGTGGTTGTTGTTGCTGACGACGTTGCGGTTGTTGCGGTCCAAAGAAATAATCAAAAAATGGATCACCAAAGCCACCACCACCGCCAAAGCCTTGCTGCATCTCTACTGGCGATTTAGTTTTAACGTGCACTACCGCATGCAAAGTTAGTTCGGCAGCCATCGTAAAGTCGGTATCGAAGGCGCGTGGTGCTTTAGCCAATGCAGCGTACGATGCTGGTATTTGCGAGTTTTGAAAATACTCACCTGATTGTTTGTTGTTCGAAATTAAGTTAGTGGTCACATTGGTTGCCACACTCACAGCTACCACAGCTGCAAACAACCCGAGCAATTTGGTTCTTGGGGAAAATTTCATACTGGAATTCATTTTTGGTTTGATTTACTGTTTGTTTATAATTTAATTGATATTAATTGTTGTAGATGTTTTCTTTGAATTGTGTTATTTACAATACATTTACAACGCTAAATTATTCAAAAAGTATTCCCGAAACGCTTGTTTGGTAGTGTATTTGGCGATATTTAACAATTTGGAATGTCTGGTTAGTATTTGTTATTTTAAGGTTTTCTAAATGTTAAAACAAAATTATTGTAATGACACAAAAAAAACCACCTGAAATTAATCAGATGGTTTTTTGTGATAAGACTCTCGAGGAGAATTATTTTTTGAATCCGTAAACAGCTAAGTCGCCCAATTCTTCTTCGATGCGAAGTAATTGATTGTATTTAGCCATACGGTCAGAACGGCTCAATGAACCAGTTTTGATTTGACCTGAGTTAGTTGCTACTGCAATGTCAGCGATTGTTGAATCTTCAGTTTCGCCCGAACGGTGTGAAGTAACTGAAGTATAACCAGCACGGTGTGCCATTTCGATAGCATCCAATGTTTCAGACAGAGTACCAATTTGGTTAACTTTGATAAGGATAGAGTTTGCACAACCTGTTTCGATACCTTTTTTAAGG
>JAGNPC010000388.1 GCA_017989795.1 Paludibacter sp.
GGAGTTTGCAGTCCCGATGAATCGGGATCTTCGTTGCACTACGATTTGCAGTTTGCAGTGTTGAGTTCTGAGTATTGGTATCAAAAAGAAAGAATTAAAATATAAGTGATAAAAAAAAATCTGATGATAATGAAACACATTCCTAATTTTATAACTACCCTCAACTTATTTTCGGGTTGTATGGCTATATACCATGGTTTTAATGGCAACTACGAGTTGGTAACATTGTTCATTGTCATTGCAGCAATATTCGATTTTGCCGACGGGCTAGCAGCGCGCCTGCTAAACGCCTACTCGCCTATGGGCAAAGAGCTCGATTCATTAGCCGATGTGGTTAGCTTTGGAGTAGCTCCTGGGGTATTAGCCATGTCGCTACTAACTGAGAGTGCCATGCCACAATGGGTGTCGTTTGCAGGTTTCATAATCCCTGTTTTTTCGGCTTTGCGATTAGCTAAATTCAATGTCGACGAGCGTCAAACCTCCTCGTTTATAGGTTTACCCACACCCGCCAATGCACTTTTTTGGGTGGGCATGGCATTTTCGTACACCGATTTATTAATTAACAATCCACTGATTACTTTAGTGCTCATTGGCGTTTTTAGTGCTTTTTTAGTTTCGGAAGTGCCCATGTTTGCTTTGAAATTTAAAAACCTAAGTGTAAAAAACAATATTTCGCAGTACCTCTTTTTAATGGTTTGTATCGCTCTACTTGTATTCTTTAAAATGAAAGCCATACCACTCATTATTGCATGGTATATTTTACAATCGGCTGTGATAGCAATAGTTAGCAAACGAAAATAGCTTACAAGGTATGAATTTCAGCACAACACATATAATAAATCAGTTAAAAAAACCACTCAAGGGCCATCACTCGCACTTAAAACTGGCTCCACCAGTGCGCCGTACTGAGCTCGAAGCACAAAAGGCACCTCCGCACGATGCACGTAAAAGTGCAGTGATGATTCTACTATTTCATGAAGCCGACAAGCTCAAAGTGGTGTTTATACGCCGCAGTATATATGTAGGCATACATTCGGGCCAAATAGCATTTCCCGGTGGCCGATACGAAGAAACTGACGCAAGTGTTGAATTTACAGCATTTAGAGAGATAGAAGAAGAAATTGGGATAAAAAGGGAGCAAATTGAGCTTATAGGCCGCCTATCGGACATTTATGTGCCGCCAAGTAATTTTTTGATAAGCGTTTTTGTAGGCTACCTGGCTCAAAAACCAACCTACATACCCGACGAGCGCGAAGTGGCCGAAGTGCTCGAAATTGACTTCGAAGCATTTTTAAGTTCCGACGTTATCACCGAAAAGTCCTTCTTTGTACCATCGTCCAACCAATCGTTTCACGCCCCCTGCTACCAAACCACCCAGTGCGACGTGTGGGGTGCAAGTGCCATGGTACTTAGCGAATTGATTGAAATGATAATTGAATAGCTTCAGCAACATGTCATTAGTCATCAAATCACTTATTCACAAAGTTGGAATATCAACTCTAATTTATAGCGCAATTTTACTTGCGCAGGTGGTTTTCAGTGCCTTTTCGACCGATTTGATAGGATTTTTTTCTAAACACAACTATGTGCATCAAGCTGTTGCTTATTCGGTTATTGCAAGTTCAATTCTATTTATTCAGCGCAGTGGCTACTGGCAACAACTGGATTTACATAAAAAACTCTTACTTGCTAGCGTAGTGCTCTTATTTACGGCTATTAACTTTAACATTCAGCAGTCGTTTCTATTCACAGCCTTATTTGCATTAGCAACAATTTACTATTACAGCATCGAAAAGCGATTTTACAAGCCAAATTTCGTATCAATACTTATGCTGATATATTTTGCGCATTTGGTGCTGAGTTTGATTTGGTCGCTCAACATAGCCGAAGGTCTCAGTTACCTGACTCGCCTTTCGCCATTAGTATTTATACCCTTGCTTTTTAGTTTTTTTAGGTTCGATAAAAAAGACATTGAACTAATACTAACGGCTCTATTTAAGATAGCTATATTTATGGCTGTTCTATCTATTGTCAGTTGGATCCTGCAAAGCAGATTTTACAACTTCAATCTGTTAGATGGCTTACAATTCAAGAAAGCATCGGTTGGATTTTATCCCATATCTCAAGCCACTTATGCTTGGTCACTTTTTAAACATCCTACCTATTGGTCCATTTTGTTTCTAACTGCAATAAGTGCGGCTTGGTTTTATTTAAATAAGAAGGATACGGAATTTAAGGTTACAAAATCTGAAATGCTTTTTGCGCTTTTAGCCATACTTATTATCACTTCTATATCAGCCTCACGCGTTATGTTAGTCAATTTTGTACTTGTAAATGCAATTGGCTTACTGTACACCTTGCGGCACAACAAAAAACACTTTGCCATAGCCAGTGCTTTTTTAAAAATAATCACACTCGTAGTTATTGTGTTTTTTAATGCTAAAATAATGGAGTTTATTGACGATCCTGCCCGAGCAAGTTTACGAGCTGCGGCCTATGAATCAATTAATCAAAACACATGGTTGGGAACAGGGCTAGGCGGCATGAAAGCTTATATAAATAACGACAATCCCATGCTTGCAGCACTTCATTCAACAGAAGTAATGACCATACACATACACCCACACAATCAATTTATGGCAGATGCCATGCAAACTGGCATCTTCGGGTT
>JAGNPC010000389.1 GCA_017989795.1 Paludibacter sp.
AGCTTACACCAAGTGTCGAAACATCTGATTTTAGCGGGATACCTTTGTATTGCAGGTTTGAACAAGTTATAGGTGCGATTCAAATTATAATCTTTATGAAAATACACATCCATTTCAACAGTAAATTGTTCGGGCAAATAATCCTCCGTGCGGTTTTTAAGTAACGGTAAAATTGCGTTCGGGCTATTCGCATTTGTATTTTTAAACCATACCACATTATCGCCTCCCCAGTTTGCAATTTCGATGACACCTTTAGTCATATCCCATCGTGATGGGAATTCACCATTTTGTTCTGTAGAAAAATCATCTTCAAAAATAATTTCGGTTCCGGGTACAAAATCATATTTTGCCCAAGTGAGAGTGGGCTTAGAAGCAGTTTCGGTGGAAGAATTTGTTTCTGATACAGCATCAGAAGTGGTTTCAGAACTCGAAGCGCCATCTGATTTAGCCTCCTTCTTTTTAGCATTCACAGCATCGTCAACTGACTTTTCGGCTTTGTCGAGTGTTTTATCAACCACTTTATCTGCCTTTCGTTCAATGCGTTGTTCAATTTGTTTTTCGGCATTTTTCTGGACTTTTTTAACTATTTTATTCAAATTTAATTGACTAAATAAATTTGAGTTTAGCAGCAAAAAGCCAACTAGCACAATTAATAGTTTTGCATTCATAAGTATTGATTTTAATCGTTTAGCGACTGTAAATAATTATCGATATTGTTTTTGAATTTGGCACTGTAAGGAATAGCCATTAAATTGCTCAACTCTAGCAACTGACTATGTATTAAAATTTGACTAATAAAATTCACATTTACGAGTGTGGTTTCATTAACTTGTATAAAACCAGAATTGACAAATAACTGAATAATACTTTTATCCTGATCATCTAATTCGAAGTAGGTATCGTTACTTACTACTTCGAGCTGATTATTTGGTTTAAATTCAACATAGTATACTAAATGGTTCCTTTTGGCGATAATATCATCATCGGTTTCGTACACCAGCTTATTGGTTAACGAATTGATTGCTATTAATTTATTGATATGCATTCGTTATTTTTAAATTTGAAACAAAAATAGTATCAATAAAAAAAAGCGAAGCCCAACTTATAAATAAGCAGAGCTTCGCTTGATATGCGCTATGAAAACTTTTATATTTGCAATTTAGTAATGCAACGATCTACAATTTTTCCAGACTTTGTAGCACTTTTTCTTTGAAGCGAGTAGCTACTGGCACTTGTGTTTTATCTACAAGCCCCAGCGAACCACCGTCCGCTTTGTGATAACAAGTAATGTACTTTGAATTAACTAAATGCGATTGATGCGTACGTATAAAACCGCTGCTTTCGAGTAGAGATTCGTACTCTTTGAGGTTTTTTGATACAATAATCTGTTTTCTATCGAGCACATAGAAAATAGTGTATGCGCCATCAGCTTGAAGTCGAATAACATCCTCTATCTGAACCAAATGAATAGAATCGGATGTACGTAAAACAATTTTGGAGGAAGCTTGATTTTGTTGCTGATTGTGAAAATTTTGAAGCAGTGCGCTGAATTTTAAATTGGACTCAGCATCGTCTTCTTTTCGTTGCGCTTTGCGTATTGCCTCTACAAACTCGCCCGAGGTATAAGGTTTCAGCAAATAATCGAGCGCACTAAATTTGATGGCTTGAAGTGCATATTTTTCGTAAGCCGTAATAAAAATGATGTTGAAGTTGATTTTGGGCAAGCACTTCAATAGGTCGAAAGCGGTACCATCGGGCAAATCCACATCGAGTAAAACCACATCGGGCTGATGCAGCAAAATAGCTTCACAAGCTGCGGAAACACAATCAGCTTCGGCACAAACAACTATTTCGGGAAAGAATTCTGCCAACAAGCGCTTGCTTTGTTCGCGTGGCGCCAGTTCGTCGTCGACTATTAGTATTTTCATAAATTTATTCAAATTTTCGAAATGGCACCTCAATACTCACCAGAGTTCCTTTTCCGGTTTGTGGGTCGGGGCTGGTAATCTTTAATTTTTCGGTATTATTTCCAGTGATATTAAGTCGCTCACGTGTAATGTCAAGTGCAAATGACTTGTGATGCATGTTTTGCGTTGATGTTTGGAAACCTTTACCATTATCATCCACAGTAAGCATTAATACATTGTTCAAAAAGCTAAAATGGATATTAATTTCGCCCCCTTGTACAGCACGTACGCCATGCTCAATGGCATTTTCGATAAAAGGTTGAGCTATCATCGGCGGTATTTCAAACTGCTCTGGATCAATTGTATTATCAACAAGAATATTGTATGTAAACGATTTGTCGAAACGTAACTGTTGCATATCCAGGTAGTTTCTCAAAAACTCAATTTCAGCATCAAGCGATACAAATTCTACCGCTGAGTTTTCGAGAATCTGGCGCATCAAACGCGCATATTGAGCTAAATAATCCGATGCCTCGTGCCCATTGTTGGTTTGAATATATTGATTTATAGCATTTAATGTATTGAACATAAAATGCGGATTCATTTGCGAGCGAAGCAGTTTTTGTTTGAGTTCAGCTTGTTGTTTTTGCTGTTTCAGCTGCTTACGCCTATACAAAACGAAAGCCAAAAAGCTCAAAAGCAACACAATAACAACAATAGAGGCAATACTAATTTGCGCCC
>JAGNPC010000390.1 GCA_017989795.1 Paludibacter sp.
GTGTAAGGCTGCCCAATGAGTTCGAATAGTTTTTCTTCAAATAATCTTCGTACTTCTTTATCTCTGCTACTAAGGTAAATATCAGGTTCGTGAAGGAATGGCAGCAATTCATCATCCATTGAAATTGGCTCTTCCAGATTTTGAATGATTTTCTTCCACCACTCGATATTTTTTCCAACTCCGATTTTTGCAGCAGTAAGTAACATGGGGCTGTCCATGTTTACCTGCAAACCTGTATTTGTAAATAACTTGTTTTTGAGCCATTCGGTAGGATTGCTCAAATTCAGACAACCGTGTGTGAAACAGTAGTCGAACAAGAAACTCAATTTGTCCTGTTCGCGCGTTACATAAAAAATAACCGGTTTGTCTTTGTAGTTTGTTTCGGCTTGGTGGCGCAAAAGTAACTCTTCCTGCACCGTTTGCCAATGCTCTGTGAGGTTACAGTCTGTTTTGATTAAGTTGTAATCTGCACCATGGAGCAATGGCAACAGGAAGTCGCATTGCCCTTTTGGGTCAATGATAACTACCCGATTACGAAGCTGTAATTGGTGTTCAATATCCTGGAGAAACCATTTGTCTGTCATGGTATATATTTAACTATTAGTAATTTAGATATTTAATGCTGGTCAATAAATAGAGCCGCAATGCGTTAATAATTCATAAATACGGCCAGGTTGATTGATAATTGTTTGCAAAAAGCTTGTGTGATTGAAATACAAGCAGTACTTTTGTCGCGCTCATTCTACCATTATAGGAGAAAGGAGATTCGAGGCTCGATAACACAAGATTGTTACCGAGCCTTGTGGTTTTAATATAACTCTGGTAATTTATTTTTTCTTTTCTTCTCAATTTTCTCTTTTCCTCCAAGCTCATTAAAGTAATATGCTGTGATTAGGTAATAATCTGAACCTAATTTGCCTGGTTCAAGAACAATTACATAATCTTGTTCTAAATCGTAAATATAGGTTCGAATAATTGATTTGCCATCCACTCTATCTTTAAAACTAAAAACCTCGATATTGTTGCGTTTCTGTTCTTCGATATGATATTTCACCCAGTGTAAACGCTGAGAGCGAGCCATTTCGAAACTACGAGAACCTAATCTCTTGCCCTTCTCATCTTTATCATCTTTGGTTGTTAAATGGTGCAAAAGTACTTCCATAGAAGATTGACCTTCCTTCTTTATAGGGCGAATAATTTTAGTGCGAAAATTAAACGTAGTGTTATCCTCAATATCACGCTTAAAAATATTCTGTAACGATTCGTTTCGTTGACCTACTGTTAAATATGCCAATTCTAATAAATCAGGATAATTTTTTAATTTGTTGAAATCCATACTACTGTTACTTTAAATCAATGTAAAACAGGTTGAACTTATCGGCTGCGCGCGGTGTACTTTGTGTAATTGGCAATGTACAATGTGCCTGAATTTTATCAATGATTTTATTTTTGGCTATTACTTTTTTCTCATTACGCAAATGGTAAGCAATGGCACCCATAATCACATCTGTTAGTTGCATTAATTCGCTTTCGTACGAACGGATAATTTGCAATGTGCGCACTGATACAAAATTACGATTTAAAAATAACTTTAGACTTGCTGCTTTTTCGAAACTGTGCGTATCTTTAATATCCATGTAAATATTGTAATTATTTTCGGGATATATTTTTTTGTTTAATAACTGGAAATACATTTTATCGTAAAAATCGTCGTGACTTTGATTGAAAGCTTCGTGTTTGAGCTGCGATTTATCAATAACAATAGCCCTAAATTGCAAGTCGGTTGCAAAAAAGTATTCAATTAATTCTTTGTAAAATGGATATTGCGATTTCGACAAAGCACTCCATTTCATTTCGCCTTTGAAAAAATGCTTTCGCTTTAACGACCTGATATATTGACTATGCAATTTTACCTGATTGTAAGAGCTACTAATATAGGATATTAGCATAAACGGATAGTTGTCGTGTTCGAGGTGACAACTTTCGTCGCAGTAAAAATTGAAAGTTTTTGACATAAGTTTTTGTTTTAAATTTACCAATCCGCATTCAGATATTTTACTAACTGATTAGCTTTGAGGACTTCCGCTTTGAGCATTCCTTTTTTCTGAAGGGGTGCAATGTTTTTGCCTACGCCATCATCGAGTATCGGGTTGTAGCCTTCGGCAATGAGTTCGTCTATTTTTTTGACGAAGTGTTCTATTTCGCGCAATTGCAGGCGAATGGTTTCTTTTTCGTTTTGTGCCGCAGCGGTTTCTACGCCTTGTAAATTTATAAGGCGATAATCTAAACTTTCTACTCTATCACGTAGGTATTGCGATTTTAGCTTGAACAAACTGTCTCTGTTCCATTTATAAATGATTATGTATGCTTCGAAACCCTGATTAGCTCCGCTGCTGAGGTGCCATATAAAAGGCGTTTTGGGCAGGTACATAAACAAATTCAAATGGTCGGACAGATTCTTGAAGAAATACTGCTCAATGTATTCATTTACAGGGCGACCGAGCAAACCATCGAGCTGCATAAACTGCGCCTGTGTGAAGCCATTGTCCAGGCAATGTTTTTCGAGCCTGTCCATGAGGCGTGGTTCGCCGGGCAGCCCTACGAGTGGGATAATGCCGTCTTCGTCTTCCATCAGTATCGT
>JAGNPC010000077.1 GCA_017989795.1 Paludibacter sp.
CACATAATCGTTTAGTTTCATGGCAGGTAATACAATTTCGTCGGGCACATAAAAGAGCTGCGACAAAAAGCCCACTTTTCGCTCCTGCGGACTGTAACCCATTACGGTACATTCACCCGATTTCGGAAAAAGTAAACCACTTATCAGGTTGAGCATTGTGGTTTTCCCAACGCCGTTTTTACCCAGTAAACCATAAATATTACCAGCCTGCATCGACAGGTTGATGTCTTGAAACAAGGTCTGCTTACGTGAGTAAGCGAAAGCCAGATTTTGAAATTCAATCATATAATAATAGTTTTAGTGTGTTAGTGCAATAATACACTGCAAATATACGATTCTTTTTTTTAATTGCAAATATTTATTCTTATCAAAATGAATAAAGAATATCAAACCCCACTCTACAGTTGCTTAGAGTGGGGTTTGATCTAATAAATATTTTTATTTAAACATTTGACTTTATGTTTTTCATTTCCTGCGTAATTCAATTTTTTAGTATTTCAACTCGCTACCTAATTCAAAACTATCGTCTGTCTCTGTTAATTCGAAGAATCGACTTTTAGGGGTAGCGCCGCTATTGGGATAATGAAGTACAAGTATCATTTTGCCTTCAAAGGTTTTGAAGAACATGGCATGACCGCCATTCTCTGCAAAAATTGGTTGTTCGTTTTGTTTCCATGGGCCAGCTAACTTCCCTGATGTTGAAACAGCTGTAGACACGGCATAGCCTTTTTCGCCAAAGCTCGACCACATCATAACTAGTTTTCCTGAGCTGTTTTTGTGCATGAAACAACCATCTGTAATATAACCTTTCAAAGGTTTTTTCTTGTATTCCTCAAGTGCTCTTACCCAAGGTGCATCAGTCGCTTTAAACATTGTTTTTGGTACTCCAACAGCATCGGATAGGTCGTCTTTTAATCGCACATATTCCATCGTTCCATCCACTGTTTGTACCCACTCATGGCAAAATATCATATAGGGTTTTCCGTTTTCCTCCCAGAGTGTTCCATCCAAAGCCATCCAGTTTTCGGGTGTAACCGCTTTGTTGTTAAATGCTTCAAAAGGGCCTTCGGGCGTATCGGACACTAAAATCTGAGTTCCTCGTTTGTGCAAAATACATCGACCCTCAATTTGTTCTTCTAAAATAGCTGCTTCGTTTGTAAAGGTAGCAAATAGATAATACTTGCCATTGTAATAATGTACTTCAGGAGCCCAAACACCATGTTTAGGATCTGCCCATGAGTTGGCAGGTGTTTCGTAAACTAAGTAGGGGCCTGTCCATGTTTTTAGGTCGTTGCTTTTGTACATTTTCACTCCGTTCCTATCATTGGGTCTTTCATTATTCTCTCGGGTTGCTCCATAGAGGTAATACGTTTTTGTTGCTTTATTTGGAAGAATAAATGGATCACGTATGGCTATGTCGTTGATTGATACTTGTGATACAGCTAGTTTGGGTAGTGCTTTATCAGCAATAGCTTTGTACTCGAACCAATTAAATTGGGCTTTGTTTTTGGAGTTTTTACCGTTGCTTGAAGCATACATGCCTATAAATGGTCCGATAAAACCGCCCGCTATATTCGAACTCAATACCGAAGCATCTTGCGAGTTTCCAAATGCTTTGCAGTTCCATTCATTTTCACCTACACAAAATTGATAGCTAAGACCGCGAGCCTCCACTTTAAAAACGGCAGTTTGCAGTTTGTATGGTTCAGCATACACAATGGACTCTACACCTTTCTCCGTTTTATAGAGCAGTATGGAGTCTTTTTCTACTTGTTTTTTTAGCACCAGCCGATAACTATTTTTGCCATTCTGCATCAGTATAATTCCAGCTTCCTCACCTGCCTTATTGGGTGTGAAGTTCATTGAAACCGATGCATCAAAATTGAAATGTTCAATTCTGCGTGCAATTAGTGTTGGGTTTACTAAATCCTGTACTCGCTCAGGTCTTAGGTTTAATTGTAGTTTGTTATTTTTCAGTTCGTACCATTTGTCAAACGGTGTACGCAAAAAACACCATACAAAATTTAATTCGGACTTTTCAAATTCGTCGCGTTCAATTGGTTTGTTTACTGCCGTAAAAGGTAATCCTGTCACCTTTTCGTTCATTAGCACTCGTCCCACTCCGGGGTTAAAAACTGGCCAACCGTTTTGAAATTTTACAGGCGTAATAAATGTTTCGCGGCCCAACATGGTAAGGCCACTGAGTGGACGAACACCAAGCATAACGCACCACCAATCGCCATTTTGTGCCTGCACAAGATCTCCATGGCCAATAGTTGTAATGTCGATATCGTTTCCTAAATGTCTGTGTGTGAGTACCGGATTTGCAATGCCAGCCGTATACGGCCCTGTCACTTTATCGGAGCTAAACAGGGTGATGGCATGGTTTGTCCAAGTACCGCCCTCGGCCACCATCAAAAAGTATTTGCCATTTATTTTGTAGATATGCGGTGCTTCGGTGTAAGGCGCATTCACTGCATGCCCCGTTGTTATAATGGTTCTTTCTCCCACGAGTTTGCCCTTCTCCAAATCCAATTGCTGAATGTAAATCCGATCTTCGTTTGGATACTTGTCTTCTTTTGGAGTGCCGTTGATAGAGCCAGTGTACCAGCAAGTACCATCATCGTCGAAAAACAAGGATGGATCTATTCCGGGAGCATCGGTTAGGAAAGTTGGTTCCGAATATGGGCCTTCCGGTTTATCGGCTGTAACAAAGAAATTGCCACCTGCTTGCTGAGCTGTACATATTACATAAAATTTACCTTGATGATACCGAATGGTTGGCGCCCAAAGTCCAGCCGAATTTTTCATTCCGACTTTCATTTGCAATTGAGATGGTCGGTTTAGTACATGACCTATTTGCTCCCAGTTCATCAAATCTTTGCTGTGGTAAATGGGTAAGCCCGGAAACCATTCGAAAGAAGAAGTAACCAAATAAAAGTCATCGCCGACCCTGCATATCGAAGGGTCGGGATGAAATCCAGGAATAATAGGGTTGCTGAAGGTTTTTTGTTGCGAAAAAGCACTTATGATAACAGCGAAAAAGCTTATTATTATTGATATTCGTTTCACTTGTTTGCGATTTTTGATGTGTTTAACAAAGCGGTTTTTGAAATTTATTTGTGTTGGTAAACGATGTTTCTTAAAATTTTAGCAGCTACCACATTTGCTTGCTCATCTTTGCGATGAAGTGCTAATGGAATATCCAACGTAGATAATATTATTTGTCCATGACCAAGTTTTATACTTTGAAGCGCACTATACACCTCTGCTTTATGGTCGGCAATAGCAGCTACCAAACACTCGCCCGAACCCAACCTTAATGCCCAACGGTTTTTATGATATTGTGCCAAGGCCTGATATTCCCAATTGAACACGCAATTTTGTGGCAGTCCATCAAAGTATGGATTTTCGGCCACGGCATAATTTCCACCCCACCACACATTGCGCATCTGCACTTTGCCTCGATAATCGAGAATCTCTTTTTCGGACAAAAATGCTGCAAATAAATCGGCATCTTTCAGTACAACAATAGTATTTCCACGTTTAACCCATTCAAAAAGCTCGGTTCGTTGTTCAATGTCAGGCGCTCCCATTTGTTTATTGAAAGCTCCGATGAAAAGAATTTTTTCTGTTTCAGGAACAAAATTCTTGCTTTTTAATGTTGAAAATTGAATATCCGAAGTTTTTAAACAATGGGCAATTGTGCCTAAACTATCGTCGTAGAGAGCTACTGATGAAAGATTTAGCTTATGTTTTAAATTAACAGCATATAGTTTATCTTCGCCGGTTGCCACTTTTTTATTTTGTTGCAATAAAGTAGCTTTTACGGTGTAATATCCCTCGATGTTTGTGTTTATTTCGAAGTTTTCTGTTAGCAACTCGCCATAAGTTATGCCTCCAGAGGCTTTAACTGTGAATGATTTTGATTGGCAAATGCCGTTTTTATCAGTAACTTCCACCAGTAATCTGCAATTACCTTTTATGTTTTTTTCGTTTACAATATAAAAATCTACCAAGGCTTTCTGTCCGGCTTCAACTACTTTGTTACGAATTTTTACGCTTATATACAATGGTTGATTGTAGTATTTTAGAATCTCAGGGTCGCCTTTGGGGTTACGATAAATATCAACTACCCCCGAGTGGTTCTCAATCTTTTCGCTCTCCCAACCATTTACCACATAGCAATCAACCACATTGCCTATACGGGTATTTTCAATAATTCGTCCTTGATAATACATGGCCACATTGCCAAACGAATACGTAAAATCGTCAATTGTAGGAAAAGCTTTTTTAAACGGTTTATTATCGTTCAAGAACTGGTTATATGCTTTAAACATATTCAGATAGGCATCGCCATCCCAGCCAATTTTTCCTGTTTTTTCAATTTCATTTTTAATTAATTCTACGCGTGGAGGGGTGCCAATGGCGCCTTCTTCGCCCCACATTACAATCTCAGCTTTATTGGTCGAATTGCGAAAAATCTTATCTTTTCCCTGATAAAAACGATCGCAATACACGCCAGGACCATCTGGGAAATGCTGATCCCACCAGCCATAAATATGAACTGTGGTATCGTAGGGCAATATGTGCGATTTTACAGGTACAGGTGTTGTAGGGTTTGTACCACCATGCAATGGTTTAAAGAAATTGGTTGATGTAAAGGTAATGATGCGTGTGTTGTCAATTTTGGATGCATCACGTAAATCCTGAATTTCGTGCGGCATGGGCTGTCTGTTCGAAATTTCATTTATCATGTTATAAATAATCAACGAAGGATGGCTACGGTCGCGTTTAATCATTCGAAATAAACGGGTACGATTCAATTCCTTCAAAAAATCATCATTAGAATTTCCACCGCTTTTATAGCCACCCGGTTCTTCGTAATAAAGCAGCCCAAGTTCATCGGCCAAATCTAGTAGTATTGTTTGACCAATGCCACGATGAAAATTAAGCATGTTTAAGCCCATGCTTTTTGCCAATTTAATTTGCTTTTCGGCTAATTCTGGTGTAGGATAAATACCATTAACCGGCCAATATCCCCACGAAATGGCAGTTCGCAGAACAATACGTTTTCCGTTTAAAGCGAAATAGCGTTCGCCTTGTTCGTTTTTTACTTCAAACCAACGAAATCCAAAGCGTTTTACGGATGTTTCAATTGTTCCATCGTTTCCTTTCCAAGTGGTTTTAAGGTAGTATAAGTTGGGTGTTTCGGGTGCCCAAAGTTTTGCTCCCGATAATTCAATATTTTCAGCTATAACAGTTTCTGTATTGCTTAGTTGGAGTGATTTTGATTTGGAATAACAAAGTTTTTTAAGATTCTTGTCTTCGTAAATTTGATAACTAATAACGCCTCCAATAGGTTTTTTTGTTGTATTCTTTAGTGTTAACTCAGCAGTTACACTGTTAGTTTTTGGTTTATTTTTGATGTAAATGTCATCGAAATATACCTTTTCGGTATAAGTCACAAATACTCTTCCGGTAATTCCACCAAAGCCATGAGAAGGTGTGATTTTATAGTTTCCCCATTTGTGAAAATTGAAATCAGTCCAGGTGAAGTTTCCATCAGGGTCGGTTATGCGTACCGCAATTTCGTTATTAACTCCATGCTTTACATAATCGGTTATGTCAAATTTAAAACTTGTGCCAAAAACGATATCAACACCAACTAATTGGCGGTTTACAAATACTTCGGCACGAAGACGTACACTTTCAAATTCTAAAAAAATGCGTTTGTTTGATTTTTCGGTGGGAATGTTCAGTTGTGTTGTAAACCACGACACACCTGTATAATCGCCACATACGCCATAGCTGTTGGTTGATTTATCCCAAAAATGCTCTTCGACAGTTGCAGGTAAATGAACAGGCAAGCCTTTTTTAGAGAAATCTTCCCAGCCACAACTTGGTATGTTTACTTTCAGTGGCATGATATCTAATTGCTTAACAGCTGGTGAATGCACATTTAATTCATCCTGCTCCCAATGCGTTTCAGTGTCGAGCCATAATCTCCATTGAGATTTACTAATATCAACCTTTTCCTGCGACGAAACTGAAAATAGCAAACACAAACAAAAAAATAGAAGTGACTTTTTTAGCATATTAGATTGATTTATTAAAAAATGGTATAGGAGTAATTCCACTTAAATGCTTCAATTACTCCTATATGATTATAAAAAATTCAATGATGCTATTTTACAAAATAGCAAATGTATTATTACTGTTGAAAATTATTCTATTTCAACTCATACACCACACAGTCGTGAGCCGGAATTTTAAGGTTAAAAACAGCAGGGCATTTACCCATGTCTTTTTTCAACCAAAGGTCACGGTATGTTTTGCCTTTTTTTAGTTTCAATGTTTTTAAATCTACTTTAATGGGCTCGTTGGTGTGACTTAAGTTAAACACAGCCAAGTAAGTTGATTTCGAAATCGGGTTTTCTGATGTCCAGATAGCCATTTTTTCGTTACGCATGAGTTGACGAGCATTTACTCCTAACTGATTTACATCAATAATTTCTTTGTTTTTCAATATCTCAATCGTAGCCGGACTTGAAACGGTCATGTCGCCACCCATCATTAAAGGTGATTTGGCAATTGCCCACAACGAGAAATGTGTTTTTTGCTCTGCCGGTGTAAAGTTTGTTGTACGTTCTTTTCCCACGGGACCTCTGCGAGCAATAACTCCTAATTGAAGCATATCCAAATCGGGCCAGTTGCCAATTTGTTTTTCGTTTTGCCATTTGTCGGCTAGGTCAAACATCTCTTCTAGTTTCGACCAATCGTCCCAAAAATCGGGAGAGACACGCCACATGTTTGCATTTTGTTTTAAATGTTCTTTTTCAGGTAATTTCATGTACAACGATAAACTCAATACTATAGGACGACCACATTTATCAATGGCTTTGCGAGCACCCTCCACTTCTTTGGCATAGTATGGCACGCCTTCACCCGAAATATCGTCCATTTTTACAAAATCAACACCCCACGAAGCATATAATTCGAATAAAGAATTGTAGTATTCCTGCGCACCTGGTTTGCTCATGTCCACACCATACATCGAATTTAACCACTTACACACTGATGTTGTGTCGGCTATCATAGATGCATCGATGCCTGGAGCGCCTTTTATTGGCGATTTTGCCCATACTGCCTGACGTGGAATACCGCGCATAATATGTATACCAAATTTTAAACCCTTCGAATGTACATAGTCGGCCAACTCTTTAAATCCTTTGCCATCTTTTGCTGACGGAAACTTGTCTTGGTCGGGCAATAAGCGTCCATATTGATCCATAGCCAACCAAGGCACGTAAGCGCCATCTTTTAAACGGAACTGTGGTGGATTGCTAATCGTACTTTTCAAATGTTGAGGATAGAACCAGCAAAAGTCAACTACAACATATTGCCAGCCAGCCTGTTTTAGATGGGCTGCCATGAAATCTGTATTTGCACGCATCTCAGGCTCCCATACGTTAGAACCAAAACTATTGTAGCTGTTCCATCCCATGGGTGGCGTTTTTGCCCAATTGCGATATTCGCTTGTGTTTTGGGCAAAGTTCATTAAAGACATACCACAGAGCATTATACTCAAAAATAATGTTTTCCAACTTCTCATATCTTTTTATTATTTGTCGTTTTTAAAGTGCTTTTTTTTATTGAATCAATGGAACATATCTGTTTCTTTGCCATCATCTTTTAATAATGAAGTTAAAGGGAATGGAATATGCGCTTTTACAAGATACTTGTTTAGTTTTTTTACAACTTTAGGATTTTCTGATGCAATATTTTTTTGTTCTGATAAATCTTTGCTTAAGTCATAAAGTTCAACAATTGGTTTTTTGCTTTTTGCTCCTTGACGAACGTTCAACTTGATGTATTTCCAGTTTTCACTTACAATAGCCTGTTTTCCACCTTCTTCGTAAAACTCAAAATACAAGTATTTGTGTTTATCTTGCGCTTTCTCGTTGTTTTTTGAAGTGTTGAAAAATGATATAC
>JAGNPC010000391.1 GCA_017989795.1 Paludibacter sp.
GCGTAATGTACAATGCGCTGACAAATGGAAGTAAGATAGTTGGTAAAATTTTTGCCGATAGCGATTTTCGTATTGACGGCGAAGTTGAAGGTGATATTTCGTGTAATGGTAAACTAATAATTGGCCAAAATGGTACTTTAAAGGGTACAATTATCTGCGTGAATGCTGAAATAGTAGGCACTGTGAATGGGAATATTACTGTGAGCGATACACTTACTTTACGTAGTACAGCCCAAATTAAGGGAGATGTTAAAACAAAAATCCTTGTTGTTGAACCCAATGCGGTATTCAATGGAACCTGTTCCATGCGCGATGTGGTAAAGGTGGATGTGGAGTAAAATTTTTACCGAAAAAAACACAAAACGTTGAAGTTGATAATTAACTTCGACGTTTTTTTGTTACTGTTTCTTTTTTTTTAAATAAAATTTTTTCAATATGCAATACAAAGCTTTTGTAACCGAAGAGATAAATGGAGAGTTTATTTCGTCGGTAAAAATTCTTGAGACTGATCAATTGCCTCAAGGAGAGGTGCTTATAAATGTAAAGTATTCATCGCTTAATTATAAAGATGCTCTTTCGGCAACTGGTAATAAAGGCGTAACAAAAAACTTCCCACACACTCCTGGCATTGATGCGGCGGGTGTTGTTGTTGAATCAAGTGTAAATGGTTTTGTTGTTGGCGAGCAAGTTATTGTTATCGGTTACGACCTGGGTATGAATACGGCTGGTGGCTTTGGTCAATACATTCGTGTGCCTGCCGAGTGGGTAGTTAAGTTGCCTGCTGGCCTTTCGCTCAAAGAAGCAATGATTATTGGAACGGCTGGCTTCACGGCTGGCATGTCGTTGCTTCGTTTGTCCGAATTGGTTAAGCCAGATGCCGGTAAGATTATTGTGACTGGTGCTACCGGTGGCGTGGGGTCAGTTGCATTGTCGTTATTGGCTAAGGCTGGTTATCACACCGTGGCGGTGTCGGGCAAGGAGGCTGAGTATCAGTTTATAAAACAACTTGGCGCAACCGAAATCATTTCGCGCGAACAATTTCAGCAAGTCGAGAAGCGGCCTATGGTCTCATCGCTTTATGCAGGTGCAATTGATACGGTTGGTGGCGTGCCGCTCGAAAATATTATTAAGTCGCTGCATCTACATGGTGCTGTTACTACTTGTGGTAGTGTGTCGGGAACGCAATTGAGTGTCTCTGTTTTTCCGTTTATCTTACGTGGTGTAACACTTATTGGCATTACAGCTCAAAACTACCCGACTCACTTGCGTCCAGTGCTTTGGGCAAAGTTGGCTGCGGAGTGGAAACCAGATCATTTGCTAGACATTTACAACGAAATTTCGATAGACGATTTGCAAACGGCAATTCAGAAAATTTTAAATGGCCAACTCAAAGGGCGTACAATTGTTAAACACGATTGATGTTCGAGCTATTTATTGATATATATTTTCATAGCTCAAAAAAAAGTTGCATTTTTGCAATGTAATAATTGAATTATTGAAATACAATAGTTGCATTATTGCAATACAATAAAAACACGAAACTAAATAACTCACATAAGGTTCTCATTAAATGGCGTTAGCAAACGAGAATTATCTTAAAACACCTGAAGTTTACTGCTTTGACGAAATTGAAAAACGCGTAAATGCGTACAAACTACTTCATCCGGCAGCTAAAATTATCCGACTTGGTGTGGGCGATGTAACGCGTCCATTGCCTGGTGAGGTTGTTAAAGCAATGCATGCTGCTGTTGAAGAGATGGCTCATGCTGATACTTTTAGGGGCTACAGTCCACCACAAGGCTACGATTTTTTAATAGAAAAAATATTAAAAGAGTATCGTGCCAATGGTGTTGCGCTTACCAAAGAAAGTATTTTTGTTAGCGAGGGTGCTAAATCTGATATTGGCAATCTTGGGCATATATTAGGACGTGATAATATTATTGCTATTGCCGATCCGGTATATCCGGTATACGAAAATGCAACTATCATGAGTGGTAGGGCCGGGTATTTGTCCGACGACCAGAAATGGAGTAATATAGTCTATCTACGCTGCTCGAGTGAAACAGGTTTTGTACCCGAATTGCCCGAAGAAAAAGTAGATATTATTTATTTGTGTAATCCAAATAATCCGACTGGTACTACACTCAATAAAGCAGAGTTGAAAAGTTGGGTAGATTATGCTATCGAACATGAGAGTATTATTATATACGATGCGGCCTATCAAGCGTTTATTACCGATGAGGACGTGCCAAAAAGTATATACGAAATAAAAGGAGCTAAAAAAGTAGCTGTCGAAATACGAAGTTTTTCGAAAACGGCTGGCTTTACAGGCTTACGTTGTGGTTTTACGGTTATTCCGCCCGAATTATTTGTACATACAAAAATGGGCGAAAGGGTAACACTAAATAAATTATGGAGCCGCCGAAAAGCTAATTATACGAATGGTGTTTCGTATGTTGTGCAGCGGGGAGCCGAAGCTATTTATTCCAAAAAAGGAAAAGCCGAAGTGGCTGAGTTGGTTAATTATTATATGACCAATGCAGCTCTTATCCGTTCTGAATTGCAAAATGCAGGCCTCGAAGTATATGGGGGTGTAAACTCACCTTATGTATGGTTTCGAGTACCTGATGGTCAGGC
>JAGNPC010000392.1 GCA_017989795.1 Paludibacter sp.
AATGTAAAAATGTAAGAATGTAAGAATGTAAAATGCAAAAATGTAAGAATGAAAAACAATAAACTGCAAACTTCTTCCTAAAACTGCAAATCGTAGTGAAACGAAGATCCCGATTTATCGGGACTGCAAACTGCAAACTGCAAACTTCTTCTCGCTTACCGCTTACTGCTTACTGCAAACTGCAAACTTCTTCCCTTACCGTTTCCTCGCAATCATAATCCCCCCTACGATACACGCAAGCAATAAGATACTGATTACTTCGAATGGTAACAGGTATTGAAATTTTTCGGTACCCATCAGCGTAAGACCCAATTTTTTTGTTGGTATATCGGCGCTTTCAACCAAGGTATATGCTCTATTAATATTATGATAAATAATATGTCCGCAAAATGCAAAACCAACTACCGACAACACGATTGACAGCAGTCGTTGTTTCAATGGTTCAGGTGTAATACGATCGCCCGGTTTTTGAGTTAACAAAATGGCAAAAATAAAGAGCACCATAATTCCACCAGCATACACTGCCGTTTGAACAGCAAAAAGATAGACATAACCTAACATTAAATACAGTCCTGCTGTACCCAACAGTACAAAAAGCAAATAAGTAGCCGAACGAATTAAACGAGTTGAAGTAACCGCCATAACCGAAAACACGGCAATGACCAGTGCTAAGATGTAAAATATAATTAATTGTGCCATAACATGCCAATTTGAAAATTTGAAAATTGGAGAATTTGAAAATTAAAGATTATAGTTTCGGTGCAGCGGGCTTTTTAGCTCTTAGTTTTGAACCTTCAGCGTTTAGCTTTTGTACCAACTTTGCACGTGTAAAAACGGCATTCTCAAAATTATTTGTAAACTGAATGGCATCAGAAGGGCAAGTTTCTACACATAGATTACAAAACGTACACATTCCTAAATCATAGATATACCGATCAAGTTCTTTTTTCTTTTTACCATCTTCGGTTTCTACCATGCGCGACGTAATTTGAATGGTGCCATTTGGGCAATTCATCTCACAAATTCCGCACGAGGTGCAGGCGTGCTCGTTGTTCTCGTCGTGTGGCATGATAAGCTCGGCTCTAAATCGATCCGAAATCTTCAATGTTTTACGATTTTCGGGATACTGCGCTGTCACTTTGGGCGTCCAAAGCTCTTTCCAAGTTACCGAAAGGCCTATCAAAAGTGATTTAACACCACCAAATAAGCCACCTATATATTCATTAAAACTCCTCATTGTAATTAATTAAATAAATCAGTTAACGTAAAACCTGCCAATACCATCAAAACCATAATAAATAGGTTTATCAAATTGATAGGCAATAAATATTTCCACTCCAGGTTCAATAATTGGTCGATACGCAAACGTGGGAATGACCAACGCACCCAAAGGCTAAAGAAAATAAGCACAAACACTTTGCCTGCAAACCACAAATACGAAGGAATGTACCACATGATTTGATTAAACGCATCCCAACCTGAAATTTGCAACGGCATCCACCCTCCTAAAAATACGGTAGCAGCAATAGCGGCAATAATAAACATATTGAGGTATTCGGCCAAGTAAAAAAAACCAAACTGCAATCCAGAATACTCTGTGTGATAACCAGCAGTAAGTTCCGATTCCGCTTCAGGTAAATCGAACGGTCCACGGTTGGTTTCTGCATGACCCGAAATGAGGTAAATAAAGAAGGCCACCATAGCTGGTATGTGTCCGTTGAAGATATTCCAACAGTAACGTTGCGCTTCAATCATTTCGCTAAACTGCATGGTACCCGTAAGCACCACCATTGTCATAAGTGCAAAACCAGCCGAAAGTTCGTAGCTCACAAACTGAGCACCGCTTCGCATCGCACCAATCATGGAGTACTTGTTGTTACTCGACCATCCGGCCAATAACACGCCAATAATACCCAATGACGAAACAGCAGTTACAAAAAACACCCCGATATTAAAATCAAGTGCATGCAAGCCAACACCAAAAGGAATAGCACCAAAAGTAAGCACAGAGGCTATAATCATAAAGAACGGAGCCGCATAAAATAAAAATTTATCAACTCTTTTAATATGGATAATCTCTTTCAATAAGATTTTTAAAACATCGGCTACGGTTTGAAAAATACCATACTTACCTACCCTATTTGGGCCTATACGTGCTTGAAAAAAAGCGGTTATTTTTCGCTCGATATAAATAAGCATCATTGCTATAAGGGCATAAGCACCCAAAAGGGCTATACCCACTAACAAAAGCTCAACAACCAGCACCCAAAATGATGGTAAAAGAGCCTGTAATGTTGAATCTATCCACTTTGTAAAATTTACAAGTTCGAATGGTTGAGTCATATCAATAATTTTGAAACATATCTTGAATATGTTTTATTTTAAAGAAAATAGTAAATTGTAAATGCTATAATAGTAAATGAATTTATCTATCAATATCCGGAATTACATAATCCATAGAGCCTCCAATACCAATAAAATCGGAGATTTTCTCGTTTTTACAAATTAAAGGCATTACCGAAACAAGTGCCATGGATGGCGAACGGAACTTTAAGCGATAAGGCGTTTTGTCGCCACGACTCTCAATATACACCCCGAATAAGCCTTTGCCAGCTTCAACGTTTTGATAG
>JAGNPC010000078.1 GCA_017989795.1 Paludibacter sp.
ATGTGAGGCTTAATATCCTCAGGAACAGTAGTTTTTAATGTTTCAGGCTGTTTGGCAACCGGTTTTGGTTGCGCATAACCATCTAAAGCAACTGTTGCAGCTTTTTCCTTTAAGTGGCGTTCGTTATTTAACCTTTCCGACTCTAATTTTAGAGCCATGTCTTTGTTAAATTCTTTAGCTAGTAAAAGGTGTTCCTCATCGGTTAATTTAATATTTGGATCAACAGTGTGTTTGTGCCCTTTTTTTGAAAGGAATTCAACTGCTGTCGACATTCCGACATTTAAATCTTTACAAGCTTTGCTTAATCTTATAGACATATGTAATTTTATGTTTTTTTTAATTGAAATGAGTAGTTGCTACTCTGCTGAAATTTTAAAAGTGTTGTTTACATGGCGACTATTCTTCAAATTCTGCTTTAAGAATAGTAAGTACGTCATCAATTGTCTCCTCTTCGAGGTCGGTCCTGCGGATTAGGTCGTGTCGTGGAATTGCTAATACATTTTTTGCAGTATCACATCCTATTGCTTTAAATGCATCAATAACCCATTGATCAATTTCGTCGCTAAATTCATCAAGATAAATATCTTCTGAATCTTCGTCGTCAATGTCGCGGTATACATCTAATGTATAGCCTGTTAACATACTCGCTAAACGAATATTTAATCCACCTTTACCAATTGCCATCGATACTTCGTCTGGTTTTAAGTAAACCTCAGCTTTTTTCTCCGTTTCGTTTAGTCGAATTGAAGATATTTTTGCTGGGCTTAAGGCTCTGGATATAAATAAACTTACATTGTTTGTGTAATTAATCACGTCAATATTTTCGTTACGTAGCTCACGTACTATGCCATGTATACGTGAACCTTTAACACCCACACATGCTCCTACTGGATCAATGCGCTCGTCGTACGATTCAACAGCAACTTTAGCTCTTTCGCCTGGTGCACGTGCAATACGTTTTATTGTGATAAGTCCTTCTTGTATTTCAGGAACTTCGAGTTCAAACAATCGTTCTAGAAATACTGGAGATATACGTGAAACAATAATTTTTGGATTGTTGTTCTTGTTTTCTACCATCGCTACAACTGCACGTACAGTGTCGCCTTTGCGGTAAAAGTCAGTTGGTATTTGTTCTGTTTTTGGTAAATAAAGTTCGTTTCCTTCTTCATCTATCAATAACATTTCTTTTTTCCAAACCTGATATAATTCAGCACTAATAACTTGTCCTACTTTTTCGCTGTATTTTGCAAAAACACTATCTTTTTGAAGTTCAAGGATTTTTGACGATAATGTTTGACGAAGTGTTAGAATTGCACGACGGCCAAAGCCAAGGAAGTCCACCGTGTCGGTAACTTCTTCACCCACTTCGTAATCGTCGCTTATTTTTTTAGCTTCTGTCAAAGATATTTCAATATTAGAATCTTCTAATTCGTCATCTTCAACTACTATTCTGTTGCGATAGATCTCAAAGTCACCTTTATCAGGGTTGATAATCACATCGTAATTGTCGTCGCTACCAAACATTTTGGTTATTACACTACGGAACGACTCTTCCATTACGCTTATCAATGTACTTCTGTCAATGCTTTTCAGTTCCTTAAACTCCGAAAAGGTATCAATCAGGTTGATTGTTTCTTTTTTGCTCATAGCTTATTTAAATCTGATAATGTATTTTGTGTGTTTTATTTCGCTGTACAAAAACGATGTTTCTTCGTTTATTGTTGTTTTTCTTTTTGATCCTTCGAGTAGAACTTTCTTTTCGATATTGATGCTGAAAAACTCATCCGTTACGTTTGATAGTACTCCTACGAGTTTGATCCCTTTTTTTGTTAGAACTTCTACTTCGTTACCAATATTTTTTTCATATTGTTTGATAACTTTAAAAGGTTCAGTAAGTCCAGCAGAACTTACTTCTAGTTCAAAATCTTGAACTTCTCGATCAAATTGTGCTTCAATATGTTTGCTGAGCACAATGCAAAAGTCGAGTTCAACTCCATCGAACGAGTCGATTTCAACCGAAATTCGGCTATCAGTACTTACGCTTACGTCTACCAAATAATAATCTGTGGTAGCAAGGTAGTCGTTAACTATCTGATTAATAGTTTCTTTTTGAATCATCTTTAGTGGTAAATTAACAAAGAGGGGGACTGTTGTCCCCCTCACATATTCCTTAATCGACCACAAAAGTACGAATAATTATTTAAATAACAAACATTTAGATTGTTTTTTAATTGTAAAGTAGCTAGATTGTCGCTTTTTTCTCAGCTAAATTAAATTTTTCTGGAAAACGTCCGCTAATATTGCGATAGTAATTCTCAATTGTTTTTAAATCGGCTGCTTCGTTATCGGTAGGATGAAAAATGGCCATCACACCCATTTCCTTTTTTGCATAATCGATATAAGCTAGTTGGATGGGTACATTGGCTTTTTTTGCAATATGATAAAAGCCCATTTTCCAACGTTCAACGAGGCTGCGAGTTCCCTCTGGTGTAATGGCCAGGTGAAATGTCGCTCTTTTTTCAAACTCCTCGGCCATTTGTTCGGTTACGGAGCTTTTTTTTGAGCGGTCGATAGCCACACCACCAATAGCATTGAAAAATAAATTCATTGGAAAGAAAAACCACGATTTTTTTATTAAAAAGGATGCTTCGCGGCCTAAGGCACTGTAAGATAATTTACCCACAATAAAATCCCAATTACTAGTGTGGGGTGCTACGCATATAATACTTTTTGTTGGTTCCTTTACTTGGATATTTATTTTCCAACCAAAGGTTTTAAGAATAAATTTACTGAGTTTTTGCATGTTTTTGTTGTTTATTGACCGTCAAAGATACTACATTTTTAAATTTGTTCTAAATTTAATGTAGTGCACTTTATTTTTAAGTTGTTTGTAACTGTTTATAGTTGCTTTTATGTGTTAAGTTGTTTAAACATTTTCATCTTCGCCTTGTTTTAGCTATAATTATACTTAAATACAAATCTATTTTAAGATAAGAGTTCAAAAATCACTATTTTTGTGAAAGATAATCGTAAAAAATCCGCATGAGTTTAATTGATAGCATTCGGCAGCCTATTGCTGAAGATTTAAAGGTATTTAAAAAGTATTTTGCTACTGCTCTTAAAACAGACAATCCACTGTTGGCGGATGTAAATGAGTATATAGTTCAAGCAAGTGGTAAAAAACTTCGACCTATACTTACGTTGCTTGCATCACGCGTATGTGGCGAAATGAATGAATCGACCTATTACGCCGCTTTGGCTGTAGAGCTACTTCATAACGCGAGTTTAATTCACGACGATGTGGTTGATGATACACACGAACGAAGAGGAAGGTCGTCGATTAATGCACGCTGGACCAACAAGGTGGCGGTTCTTTCGGGCGATTATATGCTTTCGAATGCGTTGATTTGTGGAACGAAAACCGAGAAATTATCGGTGTTGAAGTCTATTGCTCGCATTGGTATGGAACTGTCGGATGGTGAATTGTTGCAGTTGACTAATATGCAGAAAACAGAAATTACAGAGAAAGATTATTTCAAAGTAATACGTAAAAAAACGGCTCTATTGTTTGCAACCTGTGCCGAGGTAGGTGCAAAAGCAGCTGGAGTTGACGAAATTAAACAACAGCATCTTTTTAATTTTGGAGAGTATTTGGGTATCTGTTTTCAAATAAAAGATGATATTTTTGATTATTTTTCTGATATTGAAATAGGTAAACCTACTGGAAATGATTTGCAAGATGGCAAAGTTACTCTTCCATTGATTTATGCACTCCAAAACTCCGAAGGCGAAGCGAAAGCAAATGTGGCAGCCATGATCCACGATAAGGATTTCACAGCTGCCAACATTGAGTATATTATGCAATTTGCACGTAATGCAGGTGGCGTAAGTTATGCCGAACAAAAAATGGAAGAGTTTAAAGTTCTTGCAATTAACGAACTAGCTATTTTTGATGATTCGGAATACAAAACTGCTTTAATTCAATGTGCTGAGTTTTCGGCCTCTCGCCAACTCTAAAACCACTTCTTTTTAAACCAAAAGGCCAGATTTACCAAGGCAATCATTACGGGTACTTCTACAAGCGGGCCTATTACGGCTGCAAAAGCTTCGCCGGAATTGATGCCAAAAACGGCTATGGCTACAGCTATGGCAAGTTCAAAATTATTACTTGCTGCGGTAAACGATAGGGTAGTGGATTGCTCGTAATTAGCTCCTGCCTTTTTGCTCATCCAAAACGAAACCACAAACATTATGACAAAGTAAATAAGCAATGGAACGGCAATAAGCACTACATCCATTGGTATTTTTACGATGTATTCTCCCTTGAGCGAAAACATAATTACAATTGTAAATAGTAATGCAACGAGTGTTAGCGGTGAGATTTTTGGAATAAACTTCGTGTTGTACCATGTTTTGCCTTTTACTCTCACAAGTACAAATCGGGTTAAGAAACCAGCAATAAATGGTATTCCAAGATAAATTAATACGCTTTCGGCAATTTGTCCGATTGTGATGTTGGCTACAGCATCGCTTGTAGGTATGCCAAACCAAGCTGGAGCAACAGCAATAAAAAACCAAGCGTATACCGAAAAGAATAGCACTTGAAAAATGCTGTTAAATGCTACCAGACCTGCTGCATATTGTGTATCGCCTTTTGCTAAGTCGTTCCACACAATTACCATAGCAATGCAACGAGCTAAGCCTATCATTATTATACCATATACATAAGGTAGGTTTGCATTGTTTTCGCCAGGAAAAAATTTAAATAACAATACGGCCAATGCAAACATCAACACGGGTCCAATGATCCAGTTTTGAACTAGCGAAAGTGTTAGTATTTTGGCGTTTCGAAACACTTCGCCCAGTTCCTCGTACTTTACTTTTGCCAATGGCGGATACATCATTACTATTAAGCCGATGGCGATAGGAATGTTTGTTGTGCCAACCGACATGCTATTCCAAAAATCAGCAATGCTGGGTTGTAGCCATCCCCACATCACCCCAATAGCCATTGCTAAAAAAATCCACAGCGTGAGGTAGCGATCAAGAATTTTTAGTTTCGTCTTCATCTTTCGTTGTGTTTGTGTTGTTTACAATTGGAATATCGTCTGGCTCATCGTAGCAATCGGAGTTGCCCGAGCACGAATATTGAATGCGAATCAAGCTTTTTTTTGCAATCTCGGCATATTTTTCGCGCTCATTTTGGGTTGTATTTGTTGAATCCATGATTTTAATGCTATATTAATTTGAAAATTTGAAAATGTGTTGATTTGAAAATTAACAGCCATTAGAGTGGTTTTTTATTTTCAAATTTTCAAATTCACCAATTTTCAAATTATAGTTGAGGTTTTACTTGTTCCACATAAAATTTGTAGAATCCGGCATTAATTTCGTCGCGAACACGAATAAACTCGCTCCAAATATATTCATCGGTTCCGGTAACGTGACTTGGATCGTCGAAACCAATGTGTAAGCGGTTTTTTACTTTGCCAAAAAAGGCAGGACATTCTTCGTTTGCTCCACCGCAAACGGTAATAACATAATCCCATTCTTCGTTCAGGTATTTATCTACCGAATCGGAAGTGTGGTTGCTGATGTCTAAGCCAGCATCGAGCATGGCCGCAACGGCTTTTTGGTTGAGTTTACCTGAGGCTTGTGTGCCAGCAGAACATACTGTGATTGAAGAATCGAACGATTGTAAAAAGCCGTGTGCCATTTGGCTGCGGCAAGAGTTTCCTGTGCAAAGAATTAATACTTTCATTTTTATAAAATTAGAAATTTGAAGATTTGAAGATTTGAAGATTTGAAGATTTGTTTAGCAACAGCCGTTGCTATTGCAGCCGCATGATGAGGCTGGTTTAGCTACCGTAAAACTGCGAGCTGCTTTTTTAATTGGTAGTTCAGCCCTTTTCCAAGCGTCAATACCACCTTCGAGGCTATATATGTTGGCCTCATTCCAGCCTTGAATAACAAGGAATTGGGCTGCACGTAGGCTTCGTATACCTAGGTGACAGGCGAGAACAATAATTCTGTTTTTGGGTAAATTGTAGTAATTATCGTCGAATGTACTGAAAGGAATGTTTTCAATGCCTCCAATCTGAAATGAAGTAAGTTGCACTTCATCAAGCTCGCGTACATCTACCAATAATGCTCCTTTTTCAAGTAGCTCAAAAGCTTTATTTGCTGATATTTCTTTAATATTCATGGTTTTATTTATTTACAAGTAAATTCTTCGTGTGCTATTTTACTGAAAAAAGCATCGAATTTATCTAATTTTTCACCTATAGAACTGCTACATAAGCAATAATTTATTTTAATACCATCAATTTCTCCATGAATCAAACCACTGTCGCGCAATTCTTTTAAATGCTGCGAAACCGTTGTACGACTCAAAGGTAGATAATCTGAAATGTCGCCCGATATACAGGATTTTGTTTCGGCTAAATAGCTTAGAATAGCCAAACGCGCCGGATGCGAAATTACACGTGCAAAATCGGCTAATTCTTGTAGTTCATTATCAAATACTTCGGGTTTTCTCATGGCATGAATGTTTTATGTCGCAAACATACGACATATATTAATGCATTGCAAATTTGTGGTATTAAAATTATGTTACAAAAATTAGAGGAGCAAATTAAACAAATAACCTAAGCCGATAATAAACACGGTTATTGTTCCGAAGAAAATCCCTATCAGCTTCCATGTCATAACTTTTTTAAGCAAGGTAGCTTCAGGAAGTGATAGCCCAACTACTGCCATCATAAAAGCAAGTGCTGTGCCCATAGGTACTCCCTTGGCTACAAATACTTGTATCACGGGTATAATACCTGTTGCTCCGGCATACATCGGTACTCCGGCAAGTACGGCAAGCGGCACTGTGTACCATTTGTCGGCTGCTAAGTAGGTGCTGAAAAAGTTGTCGGGCACATAGCCATGCATCCCTGCCCCAATGGCTATACCAACGAGTACATATACCAACACTTTGCGCACAATATCCCAACTGTCGTTTAGTATGGTTGGAATACGATCGATGAAGGGTGTTTTCTCGTTTTCCCACTCTTCCGACTCTTGTTCTGATGTGACTTGTATTTGCTTCACCCAGTCGCTTAATAGGTGCTCGAGCTTAAACTTTCCAAGTACAAAACCACCAATAGTACCTAATAAAATACCGCTACCTGCATAAATGAGTGTTGTTTTAAGTCCAAAAATACCCAGAAACATTGCTACGGCCACTTCGTTCACTAATGGCGAGGTGATTAAAAACGAGAAGGTTACACCTAAAGGTATACCGCCCTTTACAAAACCGATAAACAACGGAATGGATGAACAAGAACAAAAAGGAGTAATGGCACCAAAAAATGAAGCGAAGAAGTATTGGAATCCATAGAGCTTACGAGTTGTGAGGTAATTGCGCAACCGATCGATGGGGAAATAAGCATTCACCACACCCATAACTGAACTTATCAAAAAAATAAGGATGATGATTTTAATACTGTCGTACAAAAAGAAATTGATAGAACTTGCAAGATGCGAATCAGGGTTTAAACCTATTAATTTATAGGTTAATAGATCGATAAGTGGTTGTAAATAATAATACAACACGATAAGAGTAGGCAATACAATTGCTATACTTGTAAGTAGTTTTATTTTTTTATTTTTTTCCATATTGACAATTAATTTCGTTCGTAAAATTGCGAACAATTTGTATATAAAAAAACCACATTCTTCTTTGAAAGCTAAATGTGGCTTTATTTCTTTCTTATCCCCTTTAGGCGTTAGGGGCCAAAAATATCAACATATAGTATATTCCAACCCCTATAAAAATGACTGCAACCACTCTACGAAACCAAAGCTCAAAAGTTTTAATTTGATTGTAAAGTTTCCCTACATTGCCCACTGCATAAGCCAGTAACCATGCAAAAATAATGACAGGTAAAGCGGTGGCTATTGCAAATAATACTGGTAAATAA
>JAGNPC010000079.1:0-1803 GCA_017989795.1 Paludibacter sp.
TTGGGATCTTGCTCTAAATAGCCTACCGAGTATCCTGGAGAAAAAACAACTTCGCCGTCGAAGCTTTTTTCAACACCGGCAATTATTTTTAATAAAGTTGATTTACCAGAACCATTTAAACCGATGATACCAATTTTAGCACCGTAAAAAAACGAGAGGTAAATGTTGTTTAATACTTTTTTTTGTGGGGCGAATGTTTTACTTACACCCACCATCGAAAAAATTACTTTCTTATCGTCTGACATGTATTGGATAGTTTGAAATATGAATGATTTTTTTTATTTTGATACAAAGATACAACTAAATAAATTTTCAGTTGCGTTGAAATTTATTGCGTTTTAAAAAAATCTTTATAAAAAAATTAAAATATTGGTTTTTAATGATGATTTCGGCTGTGCGTAGTGTACCATCGAAAGCTACGCGGTGCAAATGTCGTTTGTCGTAATCGGCTTTGAGGCCCGCTGTACCAAAGCTGAGCAAGCATGCGCTGTGGGAGTAAAGCCAGTCGATAAAGCTGCTGTCAACGTCCAAGTCCGAAAATGGAAAGGAGAAGTAATGTTGCGTTAGCTGAAACTTTTCGTTTAGAAAAGCAAAACTCTCGGTTACTTGTTGTTTCTTTTGATCGTCGGGAATAGCTCCAAAAAACGGATGATCGACAGAGTGTGAGGCAATACAAAAGCCTCTTTTTTGTAAATCACTAATTTGATTAGTCGTGAGATAAGGCTGCTCTTGTTGTAGGTATTTATCAAAATCCACCTCTATCAATACTGCTAAGGAGTTTATTAGTTGCTCATCGGCGTATTTTAGTTGTAACAAATGCTGTTTGATGGTTTCAAAATCGGCATTTTCAAGAGCCAATTCCTGAGCTAATATTGATCTGTAATGTTCTGATTCTTTAATTCGTTCAATAAGCAAACTTACCTTATAACGATAAAATAAGGCTTTATTATCAACAAAAGCTGTATTTATAAAAAAAGTAGCGGGTATGTTTCGTTCTTCGAGCATGGGTGCAATGATGGTGTAGATCTCTTTCAGTCCATCGTCGAAAGTAAGGTGGAATGCAGGTGCTTCCAAGGTCTCGTTGTTGTTTACAAGCTTGTAAAGCGCATCGATAGAAATTGGTTTGAAGTACTCAAGCAGCGTTTCTAGGTCCGATTGAAACAAATCGACAGAGCGTACGGGGTAAATATTTTCGATGTGTGCTAACTTTCGGTTGCTAATGGTGTGGTAAAAAGGCAGAAAGAGTTTTTGTCCAGTTATTTTTATCAATGAAGGGACAGATAAATGTTCAAGAAGGATATTTGACTTTTGCACTGTTACCATTTTTAATCATTAACGTTTGAGTGGTAAAGATACAATTATTTTTTGAAAACTAATAAAATTGCCATGTACTCTAGTTATAAAGAATTTACCTCACCCAAAATCCACCTCACCTCACCCCAACCCTCTCCTTTAGGAGAGGGAGTAAGATAGGTGAGGGTCTTAGCCAACTACGAATTAATTTAAATTGTAAACAAATTTCAGCACAAGACATTTTAGAAATACTTTCAAAAGTTAAGTAAATGTGCCTCCCCTCTACTCAAGGAGAGGGGTTGGGGTGAGGTTGTTCTTTCAAAATATTAATCATCGTAACCTCTTCACTTAATACCTACTAATAGGTATTTTTATCGTTTTGCACACTCCATCAATGTGTTTTCGATTAATATGCTTAAATTTGTATGCGTTTTAAAACCTCCATGCTGTTTTATTTGTTTGAGATACTATAATTTTGTTTCTGAAAATAGACGTTCAACAACCTAATTC
>JAGNPC010000079.1:1903-6782 GCA_017989795.1 Paludibacter sp.
ACACTCCATCAATGTGTTTTCGATTAATATGCTTAAATTTGTATGCGTTTTAAAACCTCCATGCTGTTTTATTTGTTTGAGATACTATAATTTTGTTTCTGAAAATAGACGTTCAACAACCTAATTCTACTTTTATAGATTAGAAATTTTAAATATTAATATAGAGACGATACTAATTTACATCCCCTTCAGGGGCTTGGGGCAGTTAAAAATCGTATATTTGCTACCCCTAAATCGTATATGTAAATTAATAATATCGATTTAATCTGTCAAAGTAGACCAAATTCATTTAAATAAGATGGATCATCATAATAAAGAACATAAAACATTGTGGGTGGTGCTGCTTACAGCAATTACCATGCTGGTTGAGATATTTTACGGGCTTAGTACCAAGTCGATGGCCTTGCTTGCCGATGGTATACACATGGGCTCACACGTGTTTGCTATCGGACTTAGTTGGGTGGCCTACATTGCAGTACGTCGCTTAAGTGCTAAATCAAGTTTTACAGGCGATAGTCAGAAAATTCTTTCGTTATCAGGTTATAGCAGCGGACTGATTTTATTGATGTTTGCTGTGTTTATATTGGTTGAAGCTTTTGAACGTTTTTTTGTACCTCAAACTATTCATTATAACGATGCTATTTTAGTAGCAATTATTGGTTTAGTAGTAAATATTATAAGTGCGGCTTTGTTGCATCATGATCATGGCGATTCGGATCATAATATAAAAGCGGCTTACTTGCATGTGTTGGCCGATGCCTTAACAAGTGTTTCGGCTATCGTAGGTTTGATTGTGGCGCGTGAATGGAATATCTCATTTGTAGACCCATTAGTGGCTGTTGTTAGTTCGGCTGTTATTATTAAGTGGTCCATCGGGCTTCTTAAGTCGTCGGGCAAAGTGTTGATTGATATAAAATAAGTTGAAATGTCGAAAAAAAATAACTATCTTTCTGATATCGAAACGGGCACCGAAGCCTATATTACCAAAGTCCTTGGACACGGTGCATTTCGCAAACGAATAACCGAAATGGGTTTTGTAAAGGGCAAAAAGGTTACTGTAATAAAAAATGCCCCCTTACAAGATCCGGTTGAATATGAAATTTTGGGCTACAAAGTGTCGTTACGTCGCAGTGAAGCACGTATGATTGAGGTAGTTTCGGCAGCCAATTATCATCAGCTCGAAGGCGTTGAGTTTAACGGCGTTATCGACGAAGATAAGCTGAAACGATCGGCACTCACCAAAGGTAAAAATATAAACGTAGCCCTTGTAGGCAACCCCAACTGTGGTAAAACAACACTATTTAACTTTGCATCGGGTTCCCACGAGCGTGTTGGCAATTACAGTGGAGTTACGGTCGATGCCAAAGAAGCGCGCGTAAAAAAAGAAGGATATAGTTTTAAATTGGTCGATTTACCAGGTACCTATTCCATCACCGAGTATTCGCCCGAAGAACTTTATGTGCGCATGCACATCACCGAAAAACATCCCGATATTGTTATCAATGTGGTAGATGCATCCAACCTGGAGCGCAATTTGTTTTTAACCACACAACTTATCGACATGAATATAAAAGTGGTAATTGCACTCAATATGTTCGACGAGCTGGAAAACAAAAACGTGAAGTTCGACTATAAAAGTCTGAGCGAAATGCTGGGCATTCCGATTATACCTACTGTGGCCTCGAAGGGAAAAGGAATTGACGAATTATTTACCAAACTTATTGATGTATACGAAGATCGCGACCCCATCGTTCGACATATTCACATCAATTACGGTGTTCGTATCGAACAGTTTATCAATACAATACAAGCCGAAATTTGGAAAAACCCAAAGATTCGTGATCGGTTTTCATCCCGTTTTGTGGCAATCAAACTGCTCGAAACAGATAAAACCATGCTTCGTGACCTTAAAGCCTTCGAAAATTACGAGCAAGTAAAAAGTGTGGCATCGCAAGCTGTTACGCAGATGGAAAAAGAGTTTGGCGAAAAATCGGAAACCATACTTACTGATGCCAAATATGGCTTTATCGACGGTGCACTCAAAGAAACCTACAAGCAAGGCAAGCCCGATAAACGTAAGAAAAAACGCGAATACGACGATTTGCTTACCCATCGGTTTTGGGGTTTTCCCATCTTTATATTCTTTATGTGGTTTATGTTTCAAGCCACATTTACGCTCGGCAGCTTCCCTATGGAGTGGATTGATGCGGGTGTGGGTTTACTTTCAAATTGGGTGCAAGCACAAATGGCCGACGGTGCATTGCGCGATTTGGTGGTGAATGGAATTATTGGTGGAGTAGGAGGGGTTATTGTTTTTTTGCCCAATATCCTTATTCTTTTTTTCTTTATTTCGTTAATGGAAGATACCGGCTATATGGCTCGTGCATCGTTTATTATGGATAAATTAATGCACAAAATTGGTTTGCACGGCAAGTCATTTATACCTTTGGTAATGGGTTTTGGATGCAATGTGCCAGCCATTATGGCTACGCGTACACTCGAGAACAAAAAAGACCGCATTCTCACCATGCTCATCACGCCATTTATGTCGTGCAGCGCACGGTTACCAGTGTATGTGCTTATTATTTCAGCCGTTTTCCCAAACAATCAAGGGCTTGTGCTCTTTGGCATTTACCTCACAGGTATATTCCTGGCCATTATTACGGCTCTTATTCTTAAAAAAGTGGCTTTTTCAAAAAAAGATGTCCCTTTTGTAATGGAATTACCACCATACCGCATACCTACGCTGCGAAACACCAGCATGCACATGTGGTTCAAAGGGCGTGAGTACCTCAAAAAAATGGGTAACGTTATTCTTATTGCTTCTATCCTTATTTGGGCTCTGGGCTATTTTCCGACTAATATTGAGTACAGCAAAAACTACGAGGCGCTAATTGAACAAACCGAAGTCAATACACAACTAACCGAAACACAACGCGTTGAAGCTGTTGAGCTCCTTCAGCTCGACCAACAAGCCGAGCAACAAGAAAAATCGTACATCGGTCAGCTCGGTCATGCCATTGAACCTGTTATTGCACCGCTTGGTTTCGATTGGAAAATGGGCGTAAGTATACTTACCGGACTGGCCGCCAAAGAAGTTGTAGTGAGTACTATGGGCGTGCTTTATCACTCCAAAGGCAATACGGCCAACGACACCGAAACACTCAAGAGCCGCATTGCCGAACAACGTCACAGCACTGGCGCACTGCAAGGCCGCACCGTATTTACACCCCTGAGCTCCATTGCTTTTATGCTCTTTATTCTCATTTATTTCCCTTGCGTTGCCGTTATTGCTGCCATTCGCAAAGAAGCAAACTGGGGTTGGGCCGTATTTACCATGGTGTATACCACCGGATTGGCCTGGCTACTTGCATTTGCCTTTTATCAAATAGGAACCCTTTTGATGTAAAACTTTAGGTTTGGTATAGATCGCGATACTGCTTGGTGACCGCTCTGCCTATTATCAAAAAGCTATAAAAACCACACTACAAGACTACTCAAAATTGAGCACTTACTTGCTGTGACTTTTTTTGCTTTTTGGGCGATTACGAATACAGCTTTAAAACGTTTTTATATGTTCTTTTTAAATCAGCAATTAAACTTTCAGGTTGAATGACCTTTACATTTTCACCAAACGACAAAACTTCCATAAAAAAGTCATGTGTTATGTACAAACTAAGTTTTATTAGCAGTTCTTGTTCGTTGTCTTTTAGAATAACTTGTGATTCGTGTAACGGCAAAGTCTTAATGTATTTTCCCTGAAAAGGGTCAAATGATAGTATAACTTCTTGCGGTTCATGTCCGTTTGGACTAATGATACCAAATGAAAATTTAAAGTGTTCGTTTGTATTGAAATTATTAGGTAATTGGAATTTTCTATTCGTAATTTCCAACTCAGTTAAACGATCCAATGCAAAACTTTTTACTTTGTTATCTTTCAAGTCGTTTGCCAACACATACCAGCGATTTTTAAATTCTTTGAGAGCATAAGGTTCAACAACCCGCAAAGTAACATTGTCTTCCCAAAATTTTTGATATGAGAAACAAATCTGCACTTTGTTTTTTATAGCGTGTAATAAACCATAAAGATTTTCAGTTCCTTGCGGTCTCCGTTTCTCAAAATGAATATAGTCAGAAAGTCTGTCGCTAATATTCAAAGCATTAAATGTATCAAAGGCTTCAAAGATTCTTTCGTTTATTTCAGGTTGTTCGTCAAAGTCGATATAATAAACTTTTCGCGAAAAATCATAAACTATATCGATATTATAAAGTGAACTTATATCTTCAATGTCTCTTTTAAAGGTTCGTTTTGAAACATTAAAATTGTACTCTTGCAATTCTGATTCTAACAAAAGATAATCTGATATTTCATTAAAAGTTGCGGGGTTCTTTCTCAACTTTTTTATAATCAGGCTATAGCGTGTTATTGATTCTCTTTTCGACATATTTTTTTATTCTTTAATGAAACCAACTTTAAATGACTTATTTCTTAACAGTAATTCTGAATTGCAAAATTCCATAATATTATTGAAATCAACTGTAATTCCGTGAACGATTTCATATATCTCATTTTTCCGTATAATATTGTCTATTTGACCTCCCGAAAAATCAAAGCAATTTGCAAGCGTATTACACTCATTCTCTGTGAGATTTGGAAGTTTAGAATTCCAAATTTTTGCTTTAATTGAAATTTCAGGTTTTTGAAATTCAACCTTAAACAAAAATCGCCTTTCAAATGCTGTATCTAAATTTTTTACTAAGTGCATATTCCGGAGCATACCCACCCACTTTCGAATAGAATTTTTTCAGTTTTAAACTGAAAGTTGACCATTCAAAACCACGTTTTTTATGTCCATTTGCGCTAAAAATAGGCTTCAAA
>JAGNPC010000079.1:6792-7955 GCA_017989795.1 Paludibacter sp.
TGCTGTATCTAAATTTTTTACTAAGTTAGTTGTTGCCAAAAATATACCATCAAAACTTTCCAACTCTTCGAGTAAAGTGTTTTGAATTGTATTTTCAGTTTGATCAATATTTGAATTACCTGTTTCTTTACGTTTCCCAATAATTGCATCTGCTTCATTGAACAGTAAAATTGGTTTTATTACGCAATCTTTCGCATACGATTTGTAATTGGTGAAAATTCGCTTAATAATCTTTTCGCTCTCTCCAAACCACATCGATTTTGATTGACTAATATCTACTTTAATAATTTCTCTGTTGGTTTCCTTGCCTAATTGCAAAACTGTTTCTGTCTTACCTGTTCCTGGAAAACCGTGTAACAAAGCAGTAATGCCATTCGGCAATCCTTTTGCTGCTAAGCGCTGTTGTGTTGCTCTGAAATTCTCATCATGAAGTATTTGTTTTAGTATATCAAGTTGCTTTGCTTCCGAGCCATTATAAAACAGATTCTTTGTAAATATTTGATTTGGCGTAATTATATTATCTTGAGCAACTTTTCTTTTTGTCAAAAGTTTTATACCACAATCTTCAATCAGTTTATTCGATTTTTCAGAAAGTTTAATCTCAGTGTCATTCAGAAATTTTGCTTCGACAATTTCAATCAGATTTTGACGAATTAAATCATTCTCATTTGACATTATTCTTTGAACGTACTTGATTCTTTGAGTTGGATTATCAAAAACAGCATTACTCGTTCTGTCTACATCTACTGATTCATTTCCACTTAACGTTTTCCAAATTAAATACAAATACACAAAAGTATCTTCTGGCTTAAAATCAAAATCATTAATCATTTTTATTAATGGAAAATGTAAACTTGAATTTACTAATTTAATAGTATGGAGTAATAGCTCAGTTGTTGATATTTCATCATCATCACGTCGTTCTCCAATTTTATATATATTTTCTAAAAATTCGAATACGTCGCCAACTTCTTCATCGCCAAGTTTCGGCAACGGTATGTTATTTAAAATGGCTTCTGTAACTTTTTCATTTATTGTAAACTGATCATTTGATAAAGCCAATTTAATTCTATGTCTTGATTTCTCCTTTATAAAAATTCCTTTTGAATACAGATTGTCAAAATCACTGCTATACTCAAGTAATTTCATAGGATTACAATCGA
>JAGNPC010000393.1:0-1361 GCA_017989795.1 Paludibacter sp.
ACATAATCCGATATATTACCACCACAGTGACAAATATAGACGCCTATTTTTTTTGGTTTCTTTTCCATGATTTAATTCTGTTGACTTACAAGATAACTAATAGCTTCGGATGAGGCAGCTCCCGCCGAAAGGATAGAATCCGGAATATCCATAGGCCCGGTAGCTGTACCTGCTACAAAAACACCATCGATACTTGTTTTGGCTGGACTAGCTAGCACATCGCTTTGTCCAACAAACTGAAACGGATCGAGTGTAAGCGTTTGATTTACAAAGAACTTATCGATACCTGTATTCGGCAACACACCGGTTGATAAAATCACCATATCGTGTTCAGCTTCCTGGAGTTTTCCTTCATTAATGTCTTCATAACGAAGTAGTAGATTTCCACCCTCTTTTTCGGAAATACGACCAATTTTACCCTTTACAAAGTTAACACCCATACCCTTGGCTTGTTGGTAAAATTCTTCGAAGCCTTTACCAAACGAACGAATATTGATATAATAAATGGTAACGTCGGCCATTGGCAAGGCACCCATAAGTAGTTGAGCCTGTTTGATGGAATACATGCAACAGATCTGAGAGCAAACTGGATTACCTACCGAGGCATCGCGAGAGCCCACACAAAGTACGTAAGCAATTTTATCGGGCACTTTACCGTCGCCCGGACGAAGAATGGTATTGAATGGCCGAGTTGGTGCTAACTCACGTTCCATTTGCAAGGCTGTGATTACGTTTTTGTATTGTCCATAACCGTAGCGAGGCATTTTTTTAGCATCGAACATATCAAAACCAGTAGCAACAACAACCGTACGCACGTGCAAATTCATGGTTTCAGTTTCCTGTGTAAAGTCGATGCAGTTAGTTGGACAAGCCTTTTCGCAAGCCCCACACAAGGTACAATTATCAATATCGATAGCTGCTGCTTTGGGACTACAAATACTAAACGGAATAAAGGCTGCTTTACGGCCAATGAGTCCAAATTGGTATTGGTCGCGCACATTTACCGGACAAGCTTTTTCGCAGAGTTGGCAAGCCGTACAATCTTCTACGCGCACATAACGCGGGTGTTTGGTTACAAGGGCAGTAAACTCGTTATCGCTCAACTTTTTGATATTACTAACTTCGCTACCCGTAAAAATGGTGATATTCGGATGTCGTGATATTTCGGATACTTTGGGGGTAGTGATACAAGCAGAACAATCGAGCGTAGGAAACACTTTACTAAGCATAATCATCTTCCCTCCTACCGACAGCTCTTTATCCACTAACAAAACTTTGTAGCCTGTATTGGCTAAATTCAATGCAACTTCGCCACCAGCAATGCCGGCACCAATAACTAATGCATCGTAGGTGATATTTTT
>JAGNPC010000393.1:1461-2625 GCA_017989795.1 Paludibacter sp.
ATATTCATTGAAAGTCCGCATTTGCTTTACGAACGATTCGCTACAAACCGAACAAATAGCTGCCATACGCAATCGCGCAGGTTCGATGCCTTTTTCTTTCATCAGATTATGTGTTTTCCCTACCAGGTGACCTGTTTTTTCAGTACAGGATTCGCCAAAAACACAGTCGCTACCATCGGCAGCAATAAATACCCCATCGAAGCCTTTTTCGTAAGCATAAAGTATCCAGCTTGGCTTAACACCACTTGAACATGGCACCACAATGGTATAAACGGTAGGTGGATAATGCAATTTTAGTAATCCAGCCATATCGATGGCAGGGTCGGAAATTTTTTCGGTGGAAAATACGAGAATCTTCGCACTCTTTTTATTAAGTTCTCCCATGATGGTCGATTTTTTTTTGAAATCAAACCACAATAAAAAAATAGCTTAACGATATTTCTACTGTTTCTATTGTGGTTTAAATAATACAAAAATTATTTTTTCTTCATATACACTTTGAAGTAGCCGTTTTCTTCTACCCATCCCATGTATTCGTGACCTTGTTTACCACACCATTTTGGGATATCCTGTTTCGTACCTTCGTCCGACGATAGGATTTCCATTACATCACCTGCCTTGATAGTACCAATGGCTTTTTTTGCTTCTAAAAGTGGACCTGGACAAGCTGTTCCGCGTGCATCAACCGATTTTGAAACCGCTACTGATTTTAATTCTTCTGTTGTCATAATGATAAGTTTAATTTGCCCCAACCTCCGAAGGGAGATTAAAAGACCGAGTTTATATGTATTTTGTTATTAAATTATTATAGATAATGTGTCTTAAAATCCCCTTTATTCCTCCCTCTCCACATGGAGAGGGTTGGGGTGAGGTTTGGATTTAGGGGGCCGTTTTATATAAACAATTGTATGGAGCTTTCGCTGGCATCGGCTACAAAGGTGGCTGCTCCAGCATAACTAAGGTGCGGATAATCGATGAATTCTTCTTTTTTGAAGCCCATAAGTCCCATCGACATTTCGCAAATAACGATTTCGATGCCCAACTCACCCGCTTCTTTCAACATCGTGTCCAACGACATAACGTTCTGTTTTTTCATCAGGTACGAAATCATTTTGGGGCCCATGCCACCCATGTTCATGTTCGACAGTTTGAGTTTGCCTGTAC
>JAGNPC010000080.1 GCA_017989795.1 Paludibacter sp.
TATAGGCATTGAAATAATCGGTAGATAAAGTGATGGAATGCTTCTTCAGGATGCTGAAATTCGACTCCAAACACATACAAATTTTTTCGGTCTCGGTCTGGTTCAGCACACGCGATGCACCTTTTAAGCTATGAGTTTCACGGTAAATGGATTCTGTCAATTTATCGCGCAACGAAGCATCCGTACAATTTTCGAGTTGCAACAAGCCCTGTTGCAGAACTTCGATATGTTCGGCTGCCTCTGTTGTGTAGTCGTTCAGCAATTCAGTCATCAAGTCGTCCGTTTCCATTTTTAATGTACTTTTATAGTAAGCACTACCAATTTTTTACACGCATATTTCAAAAGCTACAGTTTATAATGTTCAATAATTGCCTTCAAATTCTGGCCTAAGCTACTCAGGTCGTGAGCAGCTGCTTGGGCTTGTTTAATGCCATTTACATTTTGCTCACTAGCCACTTTTATGTTTTCCATAGCTGGCACTATTTGCTCCATGCCGGCCATTTGTTGCTGATTGGATGACGATATTTGCATCGACGATTGAGTTGATTCCTCCACATTTTCCGACAAAATATCAATAACTTTATCACTTTCAGCAATCAACTTACGACTCTCTTCCATAGCCCTAGTACCATCGGCAGTAACACTTACGGCCTGATTTACCGATTTATTAATCTCATTCAAAATGTCTTTCACCTGCAGTGTGGCTTTTTTGGATTGATCGGCCAACACCCTGATTTCGTTGGCTACAACGGCAAAACCGCGACCATTTTCACCTGCTTTGGCAGCTTCGATGGCTGCATTTACTGCTAATAAATTTGATTGATCGGCAATATCAGCAACCGTAGATGTAATGTCGCCAATAGTACGGTTTTGTTCCGATAGTTTGACAACCGTTTCCGAAATAGCATTCATCTGATTATCAATCCGTTTCATTGCTTCAAAAACTTTATAAACAGCCTCTTTGCCTTTCTCTACCGAATCGGCGGCACGCTGCGAACTATCCAGAAGCGAGAGTGCTTTTTCGTTGGATAACATAGCAGTTTGACGTACCTCTTCAATGGTGGTGGTAGTTTCCGAAATGGCTGTAGCTGTTTCGGCAGCACCAGTCGAAATTTCGGTTACAGTAGTCAGAATCTCGGATGCCGACGAACCTAATATATTGACACCAGTACGCAGTTCCTCCGAAATATTTTTCAATAATTTTAAAATATTCAACATGATAAACAAGGCCAGTACAATCATTAAAATACCGCCAATAGTGGTTGTGAAATATACATTTCGACGAATTTCAGCACCTTCAGCATTATGGTTGACTTTGGCATCGTTAAGTGTTTTAATTGCTTTATGAATGGTATTTTCAATTGCCTGAAATTGCAGTTCAATTCCCGTTTCAAAAAAATGTAACCTTTCGTCGATTGGCACATTTGACGATTGATTTGTGGCCGCCAATCGTTGTGCTCTGAATGCAGCAAGTTCTGTTTCAAGCATTTCGTAATCGGCTTTAAACTCAGGGTATTGCACAAGCAATTTGGCATAATTATCAAAAACAGAATCCGACTCTAATAATTTACGATCAAGCAATTTCAATAGCCTGTCTTTTTGTTCATTGTTTGATAAAAACAAGCTCAAAGTAACTACATGCGCCTCATCTTCAATGGCCTCAATATCACCTAATAAAGTTCTAATTTGATAGATATTTGTAATATCATCTTCAATAGTTGTAATACGATTGATGTTGTTTATTGTAATTACAATTAAAGCTAAAATAGCTATTACTATGCTTCCAAAACTAAAAAATAGTTTCTGTTTCATACTTAACTTCGATGCGGTTTTCATATCTTATTATTTAAAATTTTAATTTGATTTTTCAGGCAACTACTAACGCTTTACTATCCATCAAGGCATTGTCGTTGAGCAGTATAGTTCCACAAGGCAAAACACCTTCAATAAAATTTAGCGAATGCTTATTCAACAGTGTTTCGTTTTGCAAATCCTCCTCATCAATTTGCATGGTTCCCAACAAAGCATCGGCTACAATGCCAAACTCCGTATTTCCTTTTTTTAGACAAATAATCTTGTTCATCTCGGTGAGCCCTACCGATTTTACGTGCAGCACTTCTTTTAAATTAATAATGCAAATCACCTTCCCTTTTCGATTCACTACACCCATAATAAAAGCAGGTGTACCAGGCAATGGTGTTATATCGGTAAGGGTAAACACCTCAGTAATATAGCTTTGCTTTATCGCAAAAAGAGCTGGATATAAACTAAATTGCAAAACATCTATCGTGTGTGCATGCTGCTGATCAAATGCCTTTAATGCCGTTTTTTTAGCTCTTTCGTTCAATATTTCTTCTTTAGTTTGCATAATAATACGAGTGAATTAAACAGCATTAATATTTAATATTTCGTTATTTACCGATTGAAGTAACTGAAATGTATCGACATTTTGCATGGTTTGATCGGTGCTTAAAATCAGTTCAGCCTGCTTAAAATAAATGGAACTTTGTGCAAACAACCCACGTTGTTTTAGCGTGTAAGCCATAAGCAAAATAGCATCAAAATGTCTATTATTTAGATAAAGTGTTTTCGTAAGCAGTTTTTCAACCCCTAACAAATCATTGTTTTCGTATAGAATATTGGCATATAAATAATACAAATCTGCATTACTAGCATTGGTAACAATCAGATTTTCAATTCTTTCAATTGCCAAACCGTATTCACCTTTATCACATAAATGCTTCACTTCATTTATTTCAGCTAAGATCTCATTCGCCTCAATGCTTTTTAACTCAAATAAAGGTTTCGAATTTGAATAAATAGCATCAGTATTAAATAAATTATTCTGTTTATGTGCGTCGTTTACAGGCCTTTGTCGAACATTTGCCTTTACAGATACCGACTTTGGTTTTTTGTCAACCAAAATCGAAGCAAGTCTTGCACTTACACTCACAGCCGATTTCTGATTCTTTTCTTTCGAATAATAAATTCCATTTCTATAATTAACACGTTCAAAGTTTCCAAAATAATCGTCGTTAAGCTCTACCTGGCTGGTAATTAACCAACCATCGGCTGTAAGTGCATCGTAAAAACGAGCACTCACTTCGCGTATTTTATCAGGCCTGAAATACATCAATACATTTCGACAAAAAATCACATCAATATTATCGGTATTTGTTATCGTTGATGGAAAACTATTCTTAGCTAAATTTAAATAGCTGAATGTAACAAATTTCTGAATTTCGTTTTTTAGCTGATAATTTTTGCCTGTTTCAATAAAATACTTTTTCCGTATTTCAATGTCAGTTTCCCTAAACGACCAATTAGTATACTCACCTTTTAAAGCCTTTGCAACTGCTCGTGGACTAATATCGGTGGCTATCAGTTGTAGGTTTTTTGGATTAATTTGATTGAAAAGTTCACTCAACCACATGGCAATACTGTACGCCTCTTCACCCGAACTACAACCTGCACTCCAAATCCGTATGGGCTGCTTATTTATATCTCGTTTAGCAATAATGGCGGGTATAATTGTTTCGCTCAAAAGATCCAAAGCCGTTTTTTCGCGAAAGAAATAGGTTTCATTAATCGTTAATTGTGCCGATAATTCATGCACTTCCGCATCACTTAACTTTCGATCACAGAGCCAGTGTTTAATCTCACCCAAATCGTCGGTGCATCCAAACTGAAAGGCTGCATTTTTTACAGCACGCATCAAATCGTTTTCGCGCGAGGGCGGAAACTGCAAGCCAAACGAATTGACAACAAAATCGCTTATTTCTAATATTGCGGTTGAACTAAACGACATAATTTGAATGATTTAAATGAATAATATTCTCTATGTCAATCAATTCAGTGGTGCTTAACAATGTTTCTGAATCATAAATATAAATCAGTTTTTCATTGGCTTTTAGCATGGATACAAAGCGAGCTCCTGGGCAGACTTGTACGTTATTTTCAGCATCAACAGCATCAACAGTGATTACATTTAAAACGTCATCAACCCGAAATGCAATTTTGCGGATACCTGTTTCGAGAACAATAAATTTATCTGTCAAACTTATTTCGTTTTTCGAAACTATATTCAATCGTTGATACATATTTATTACGGCAATAATTTCGCCCTGAAAATCAATCAAGCCTTCAACAAAAGCCGATTTCTCGTGCAATTGCAAAATAGACTGTGCAGCAATTACCTTCACCACCTTTTTGAGGTCAAAACCGATGCAATACTGCCCCATTTGTAATGTAATAAGTTGTAGCATTTTTTATAATTGAATGTTGTAGCTCTATTATCGTTTATTCAAATATAGAGTTAATTCAATTTTTCCAACTATTTATTTAAAAAAAATGAGCTAAAAACAAAAGATTTTTGCTGTTCTTCAGATATTTACATTATCAACTACATACTCAAAGTTTGTTGTAATAATTTAGGTGTCGTATATAGTATATTTATTGGGCTGTAATTTTGAATTTTTAAATAAATGGGCTGTAATTTTTGCTAATTGAATTAGAATAAAAAAAGAATCCCCGCTAATTCAAATTGAATTAGCGGGGAAAATTTATAGAAAAGTTTAAACTTAGAAGTCGGTTACTTTTTCTTTTTTATAATCAATATTGGTAATAATACGAAGCGATGTATCGCGGGTAAAATAACTCCAACCCCAATTAAAAAAGATTACCAGTTTATTGCGCACACTCAAAATAAGCATTAAGTGTAAAAACATCCAAATATACCAAGCTATAGGCCCTTTGAGCTTCATAAACGGCAGTTCAACAACGGCTTTGTGTTTTCCAACGGTAGCCATCATACCCAAGTCTTTGTATTCGTACTCTGTTAATTGCGTATTGCCTTTTATAGCTTTAAGTATGTTTTTACCTAAATTTTTAGCCTGATTGATAGCCACATTGGCAACTTGCGGATGTCCATTTGGATACTTGGGAGTTTCCATTAGCGCTATATCACCCAGTGCATAAATATTATCGTATCCTACTAATTTATTCGTTCTATCTACCTTGTATCTATTACGTACAATTTCGTCAGCATTCAATCCTTCAATAATATTTCCGGTAACACCAGCAGCCCATACCACATTTTTGGTTGGTATTTCTTCTCCCGTGCTCAATATAGCTTTATTTCCATCAAATGATTTTAATATGGTGTTTGTTTTAACAATTACACCTAATTTATCAAGGTAGTCAAGCGATACTTTGCGCGATTCAACGCTCATATTATTCAGCGTGCTTTCACTGCCTTCGAGCAGTATAATATTGAATTTCGATATGTCAATATTGTGATAATCGCGCGGAAGAATCTCGTTTTTAAGTTCTGCAAATGCGCCCGAAAGCTCTACACCCGTAGGGCCACCACCAACAATTATAATGTTCATCCAGGCTTGTTTTTCGTCCGGACGAGCAAAAATCTCCTTTTCAAAACTAAATAATATCTTGTTACGAATGTCTATTGACTCCTGAGTAGTTTTCATCGAAAAAGCATTCTCACTCAACTCTTTATTTCCAAAAAAATTAGTTTTACAACCGCTCGCTATAACCAAATGATCGTAACGCACGGTACGGTCATAAGCAGTCATGAGCTTATTTTCTTCTGGTATAATTTTCACAATATCGGCCATGCGAAAGTCGATATTTTTACTTTTTTGAAAAATCTTTCGAAATGGAAACGATATACTCGATGGTTCGAGCCTTCCACTGGCAACTTGATAAAACAAGGGTTGAAACTGATGGTGATTTTGTTTATCAACCAATACTACATTCACTTCCGATTTTGATAATGTTTTTGCCAGTTGCAATCCAGCAAACCCACCTCCAATAATAACTACTCTGTCGCCTTTTTTAATACTACTAATACCCATTAATATATTTACTATTTTAACATTTACTATTTACAATTTTACGTTTCGTTCGCAAAATTCTTACTTATCAAACAAAGCTTTTACAATTTTGTTGACTAATAAAAGAAATTTTTCTTTAATCGACCACAAAGATAAGCATATTAAGGTTCAAAACAGCAAAATACATTCGGATGCAAAACCAATAAAAAAGTATTATCTTTGTGGCAATAAAAAAAAACAGTAGGCTGGTTTGTCGCACCACCACTGGTGGGGAGGAAAGTCCGGGCAACACAGAGCACCATATTTCCTAACGGGAAGCAGTCCGCGAGGGTTGAGTAGTGTAACAGAGAATAATTTCAAGTTCGCAAGAACGTGTAAAGGTGAAAAGGTGAGGTAAGAGCTCACCGGTACTACTGGCAACAGTGGTAGCCGTACGCCTTATGGGTTGCAAGATCATGTATACCGGCGCATGTAGGATGGCTCGTCCGATGCCGGGGGGTAGATTGCTAGAGGTGCAAGGCGACTTGTACCCAAGATAAATGACAGACATTTTGGCGCAAGCCGAAAAACAGAACCCGGCTTATAGGCCTACTGCTTTTTTTTTATTTTTAACCCGCCAAACTTTACCTTGTTTGGATAATGCATTAAGAAAGAATCAATATGGGATTAATCAGTTTCATAAGCCATGATATTTGGCGAATTACAGAACAAGAACTCAGCAAAACACAACGATTCGCTTACAGAATTGTAAAAGTTGTAATACTATCCACACGCTACTTTATTCGCGAACGACTGAGCGTAAAAGCTTCAGCATTAACATTTTCCATACTTTTCGCTCTTATTCCTATGATAGCGCTAATTATAGCTATTGGACGTGGTTTGGGAGTTGAAGATTTAATTGAGAACTCGCTCAACCAATCCTTCGAAGCGCAAGCCAACATCATACCAACCTTGATGGAGTTTGTACAGCGCTACCTCGAATCCACACAAGGCGGTTTATTTATTGGTGTAGGTATTGTTATTTTACTTTTCTCGGTAATGAATTTCTTTATTCAAGTAGAATTAGCATTCAACGAAATATGGCAAGTTCAAAAAGCACGTTCTGCTGTTAATCGTTTCACCATGTACTTGTCGGCCATGCTTATCATTCCCATTTTCATGGTTTTATCGGCAGGTATATCAATTTATGTAAATGCAATACTCGACAAGTCATTTGTTTTCGATATACTTAGCCCCATCATGCGATTTGGTGTAAAATCAACACCATATCTACTTAATGCACTTATATTTACAGTAATGTACCGAGCCATTCCGAACACAAAAGTAAACTTAAAAGATGCAGCCATTGCTGGGATACTTGCCGGTTTTGCATTTCAAGTGTTTCAAGTTTTATATATTAAAGGTCAAGTACTTTTGTCGCGCTATGATGTTGTCTACGGTAGTTTTGCTGCTATACCCCTATTGCTGTTGTGGTTACAAATTTCTTGTCTAATCGTTCTTTTAGGTGCTGATATTGCGTACGCTTCACAAAACATCAAAAACTATGAATTCGAAACCGACTCAAAAAACATTAGCATTCGCTACAAAAACTTTCTTACCTTATTTATTTCCTGGCTTGTTGTGAAACAATACGAACTACAACAACCACCTTTGTCAACAACGCAGCTTTCATACGATCATAAAATTCCCATCCGTCTTACAAATCAAATTCTAGCCAATTTGGTTGCAAGTGGAATATTAATCGAAGTGTTTAATGAAGCAGACCAAAACAAAACATATCAACCAGCTATCGACATCAATCAACTTACGATTGCCTTGTTTTTCGAAAAAATTGAATGCTATGGTTCTGAGCATTTTTTGGAAAACAAAAACCCAACCCTCGATGAATTCTGGAGCAAAACGCATAGTAATACCAATCTTGTTGAGTCGAAAAACAGTAGTTTGCTGATAAAAGACCTTTAAATAAAAGTCACATTCCATTTTTGGAGCACTTTTTGCAACCTTAAAAGCATTGAACCAAAATCACTCTGAAGATTGTTTTTACAATTATTTCTTCTTTGACAATTTTAAAACGATAATACCAAAT
>JAGNPC010000394.1 GCA_017989795.1 Paludibacter sp.
ACTGTAGGTATTGCTACTTCAATCGGACATGCACCGTTGGTTGCTATGGCTGATTCAGAAGCTGGTTCTGTGATGGCTATTGCCGAAGCATTGACAAATATTGTTTGGGCACCATTGACCGATGGTTTGGACAGCGTTTCGCTAAGTGCCAACTGGATGTGGCCATGTAAAAACCCAGGCGAAGATGCCCGTTTGTACAAAGCAGTGGAAGCTTGTTCGGACTTTGCCTGTTCGTTGGGGATCAATATTCCAACCGGAAAAGATTCACTTTCGATGACACAGAAATATGGCGACGACAAAGTATTCTCGCCCGGCACTGTGATTATTTCGGCTGGTGCTGAAGTATCTGACGTAAAAAAAGTAGTTTCGCCCGTTTTGGTAAACGATGAAAAATCGGTTGTTTATTATATTGATTTCTCTTTCGATAGCCATAAATTGGGAGGTTCGGTTTTGGCTCAAACGCTGAATAAGATTGGTGATGATGTGCCAACCGTAAAAGATGCTGAATACTTTAAAGCAGCTTTCGACAGTATTCAGGAAATGATTGGTCAAAATCTTATTCTTGCCGGACACGATATTTCGGAAGGTGGTTTAATAACCGCCATGCTCGAAATGTGTTTTGCAAATACAAAAGGCGGTTTAAACGTAAACCTGGATTATATAGCTGAAAACTCATTGGTGACCATGCTTTTTGCTGAAAATCCGGGTGTGTTGATTCAGGTAAAAGACCGCAAGTTAGTTGAAAAAATTCTGAACGACAATGGTGTTGGTTTTGCACGGATTGCTACGCCAATTGCAGAACGTCGCCTGGAAATCAATCGCAAAAAAGAAGCTTATTCATTCTCGATAAATGAATTGCGCGACCTTTGGTTCAAACCTTCGTATTTGCTCGACCGCAAACAAAGTGGCGAAGTATGTGCGCAGTCGCGTTACAACAATTATAAAAACCAGCCGCTTGAATTTGCTTTCAATGCTTCTTTCAATGGTAAATTGTCGCAGTTTGGCATTTCGCCTGATCGCAAACCAAGTGGTGTGAAAGCAGCAATCATTCGCGAAAAAGGAACAAATGGTGAGCGTGAAATGGCTTACGCCTTGTACCTTGCAGGTTTTGATGTGAAAGATGTTCACATGACCGACCTTGCTACAGGGCGCGAAACATTGGAAGATGTAAATATGGTGGTATTCTGTGGTGGATTCTCTAACTCCGACGTGCTGGGTTCAGCCAAAGGTTGGGCCGGAGGTTTCCTTTACAACGAGAAAGCCAAACTGGCGCTGGATAATTTCTACAAACGTACCGACACTTTGAGTTTAGGTATTTGTAACGGTTGTCAGTTAATGGTGGAATTGGGCGTAATAACTCCTGAGCACGATGTGAAACCACGCATGTTGCACAACGACTCGCACAAATTTGAATCGGGCTTTGTAGGCTTAACTATTCCTGAAAACAATTCGGTAATGTTAGGTTCGTTAAGCGGAAGCAAATTAGGTGTTTGGGTGGCGCACGGTGAAGGTAAATTTTACTTGCCAAAAGCTGAAAACGAATACAATATCATTGCAAAATATTCACATGCAGGTTATCCGGCCAATCCGAACGGTTCGGATTACAACACTGCCGGTATTTGTTCGGCTGATGGTCGCCATTTGGCCATGATGCCTCACCCTGAACGTGCTATCTTCCCATGGCAATGTGCCAACTATCCTGCCGACCGCAAAAACAGCGACCAAATCACTCCGTGGGTAGAAGCGTTTGTAAATGCACGGTTTTGGGTAGAAAAGAACAAATAAGACTGCCCCCTAACCCCAGAAGGGGAATAAGAAAAATCCCGCTGTCTGATTTGATAGCGGAATTTTTAATTTAAGAACCAAAGAGTTAATTAATCTTAATGGTATGCATAAATTTGACAATATATTTGCTGTCAAGTAAAATTGACAGTATATTTGTTGTCAAAATAAGATAACAATAAAAATACTGTCAAATATGGAAGCAATCTGGAAATCACCAAACACTATTATTGGTTCTGTTGCTAGAGGCAACAATTATTATGAAAGACCTCAAATCGTAAATGACATTTGGAATGATTTAGAGAAAGGTAATTATATTCTGATTGCAGCACCACGACGAGTTGGTAAAACCTCTGTAATGACACACATGATAGAGAATCCAAAGGAAGGATATAAGCTTGTTTTCGAAAATGTTCAGGGTAATAAATCCGAAACTGAATTTTACAAAGCGTTATATCGACTCATTTTAAGCTGTCTAACTAAAAGCAACCAAGCAAAAAGATGGGTTGTGGACTATTTAAAAACTAAATCTATCACCGAAGCCAGCATAGACGGAAACATAAAAATATCTAATCGTGAATTAGATTACCTGAATGAAATTAACGAAGTGATTCCTTTAATTGAGAAAGATGGAGAAACCATTGTCTTATTTATCGATGAATTACCTGAAGTTCTTTTTAATCTCCATAAAAAAGGAAAAGCAGAAGAGGCAATGAGCATATTAAAAAATCTCAGGAGGTGGAGACAGGACATTCAATTCCAGAAATTGAGATTAGTATTAGCCGGCTCAATCGGAATACATTATGTAGTTAATGCAATTGAAGGAAGAACGT
>JAGNPC010000395.1 GCA_017989795.1 Paludibacter sp.
CCGCTATACACACTGAATATTAGTGCATTAAATGCACGTGGGAAATCAAAAATTACCTTCAGAGTGGAAATCATCAAAAAAGCACTTATATTGGTCTCTTTGTTGTTTACTTTTAGTTTTGGTATCATTACAATGCTTTGGGGATACGCAGCAGCATCAATTATATCTTACCTGATATCAATAATTTATCTCAAGAAAGAAATAACTCACTATATTAAACATCAGGTTCTTGATTTTATTCAAAGTTTTATTTTCGGGTTGTTGATTGCTGCATTAATAGCCATTATAGGCCTTGCTACCGACAAATCAATTCTTATTTTACCAATACAGATTACTGCTGCAGCCATCGTTTACATCTTAATTCTTAAACAGTTCTATAACGATCTTTATAACAAATCGGTTATTTATATCAAAGAAAAATTGCTAACAATTAACCGCAACAAACGATGAATGTACTTTTCCTGAGTTCATGGTACCCTACCGAAAAGAATCCAAACTTTGGCGTCTTTGTAAAGGAACATGCCCGCTCGATTCAACAGGTTGGCAACCTAATTGTCGTTATTGCATTGATACTAAGGAAAAACAAAAAAATATTTCATTTCAAAAAGAATGACTTTAGTGATGAAAATGGTGTAAGAACAATCACGCTGGAAATTGAATCGGTTTTCAAGGATTTTTTTTACTATCTTCCAGCATTCCAATACATTTTTATAAAAAGAGCTGCAAAACAACTCATTAATACAGGATTTCGTCCTCAACTTATACATTCGAATGTAGTGTTTTCGGCAGGAATTATGGGCAACCGATTAGCCCATCAATACCATTTACCGCATGTGATTACCGAACACTGGAGCAGGATAGCTGGCATTCTGGAAAAACCGATCATAGGGCGGCAAGTGATAAATGCCTATAAAAAAGCGGATAAAATTCTACCGGTTTCAGCATTTCTTCAAAACAAAATCACGACACTCCTTCCCCAAATTGATGTAAATAAATTCGTCTCAGTAGGCAATATCGTCGATTCCGAAACTTTCATATACAGGGATAAAGTGACTCAGCAACAACAAATTCACTTCTGTGCCATAGCTACCTGGGCATACAAAAAAACACCTGACAAATTACCGGAGCTGTTTATCGAAGCGTTGTCGGCATTTAAAAAGAAATCGAATAAAAGTATTGTGCTCACTATGATTGGTGGAGGCGACAGACTGAATGACCTGAAGGAATTGTGTTCAAAAAATGAGTTGGAAGCATATTTCACCGGATATATCCCGAAAAAACTGATTGCCGAACATCTTCAACAAGCCGATTATTTCGTTCATGCCAGCACTATAGAAACATTTGGTGTGGTAGTAGCCGAAGCATTGCTGACTGGTACGCCTGTAATTTGCTCGAAGGTTGGAGCTTTGCCCGAACTTATCAACGACAGTAACGGCGTACTGTGCAACAACAGTTTAGAAAGCTGGGAAGCTGGATTGAATGCTCTATTGAGCAAGAGATTCGATAACAAACAAATTGCAAATGATATGAAACAGAGCTTTGGGGTAGAAAGCATTGGGAACAGAATTAACGCTATTTACAATTCGATCACACATTAAGTCCTAAATCACGATAAGATAAATGTGATTAAACAAAAAACAGCCTTGAAACTCTTAACTATTTATAGCTTACCCTTCCAATTTTTTTTGTGAACCCTTCGATGTCTTTTTTGAATACACTAAAAATCAATCCAATAGCAGATCTTAATTTCCAAAGAGGTTCATTCCAGCCAAAACGGAATATTGATTTAGAATAACTTTTTCGTGCCCCCTTAAAATCCTTTCGGATAAGTTTGTATCTTCCCGCCCTTGAATAGTTGATAACAAGTAACTTTTTGAAATACCTATCGATGTCACTTTTTGTAACTCCGTTTGTTTCAAACAGCAATTCGTTTCGTTCATAAAAATCGAGCCCAAGCTTATAAAATCCTTCAGCCATTTCGGCTGTATATGTTTTAGTTACCTGATTAGGATAAATCCTCCATTTTCCCAATGGTCTGGGAATGTAAATAAATTCGCCCTTTAACGATAATTGTTGCCATGTAGGCAAATCCACCAAAGGCAAATGGAAATTCTGGATAAAACCGCCCAGGCTTTCGAGCGATGATCTTCGAACCATTACTGTCAGCGCCGGAATAAAACAGCTAAAAATCAGCGCATTTGCGGCCGAACCTACAGGAGAATTACTCAATATCGCTTCATCCCTTTCCTTTACCGGATGCAAATCATAGTCCTCAGCTAAATCGGCCGACGAGCTGAATGCTTTTCCCCATGATAGAACGACATTTTTATTTGTTTCCATTGCCTCCACCTGCCATTGCAGCTTTTCGGGCAGCCACACGTCATCTCCTTCGAGCACAGCAATATATTCGCCTTTGGATTGTGCAAACGCAAAATTATAGGTTTCGCCAAGGCGGAAAATACCCACATTTTTCTGAGTAAAAACTTTTATTCTATCATCACTGGCCGCTGCTGTTTGCGCAATTGTAAAAGTGTTGTCGGTACTTCCATCGTCTACGATGATCATTTCCCAGTTTGTATAGGTCTGATCCTGAGCAGAAC
>JAGNPC010000396.1 GCA_017989795.1 Paludibacter sp.
TAGCAGTACTCATCCATCCAACCCTCGAAGTTGGCATTGATATTGAGGCACCAACCAACCGATTTGCAAAGCTTTACACACGCTTTTTGACTCCAAACGAACAACAAAACTTAGTAGATTTATCCGATTTACGCCGAGTACAATTAGCTTGGTCGGCCAAAGAAGCACTCTACAAAATCATTGGCATGGATGCAGTAGATTTTGCAACACAACTTGAAATTCACAATTTTGAACTAGCTACTCAAGGACAATTTAAGGGCAATCACGTACCAACAGGCGACAACTTTATACTAAATTACATTATTTACGAACATTTCAACCTTGTATATTGCCTAAAGAAATGAGCCAAATATATAACACCATTCTAAAACACAAAGCACAAAACATCAAAATGTTAGCTGTGCTTATTGATCCCGACAAATGCGGCGAAAAACATTTTGAAAAGCTAATAAAACTACTCAGCACACACATACCTGACTTTATTTTTATTGGAGGCAGCCAGCTAAAAACACCTTTTGCTCCATTAATTCAACAATTCAAAAACAAGCTTAAAACCCCCGTAGTGATATTTCCAGGCGATGTTTCGCAATTTACTGCTAATGCCGATGCACTGCTTTTTCTTTCGCTACTTTCGGGCCGAAATGCAGAGTATCTCATTGGCCAGCATGTACAAGTAGCTATGCAAATCAAAAAATCAGGACTCGAGACCATCCCAACAGGCTATATTTTGATTGACGGTGGCCGAAACAGCGCTGTACAATACATATCAAACACACATCCCATACCAGCCGACAGAGTTGAAATAGCTATATCAACAGCCCTAGCAGGCGAAATGCTCGGCATGAAAGCCATTTATCTCGAAGCAGGAAGCGGAGCATTACAGCCAGTATCAACACAAATCATTGAGCAAGTAAAATCACAACTCACCATTCCACTCTTTGTGGGCGGCGGTATCCGAACTGATCAACAACTGCATGCAGCCTACCATGCCGGTACCGATTTAGTTGTAATTGGGAATATACTTGAAACTGAGCCAGAGAAAATTGAATCTTTTATCAAAATAAGAAATCAGATCAATAAACAATAAGGTCGTTAGAGACCAAGATTTAAAAAGGCAAAATTAGACCTCGAACACGCATCCTAGCTCCCCATTTTTATGTAAAATTTGTCAGTATTGTCCGGTAAAAAGTTTTGTTGTTACAATAATCTTATTTCTCTCACTTCGTTCGAGATGACATTCAGACGTTTAGTCTTTAGGGTGGGGGTTGGTTGGCGGCTTTGCCGCCAACCAACCCCCAATCGCCCAAATTCAACGTAATTCATTGTCATTCTGAACGTAGTGAAGAATATTATAATTTTTACCGGATAACAGTGAAAATTTGTAACAAAAACAACTTGAGATTACTTACATTATTTAATATACAATTGAAATCCTTTAATATATGTTATAAAACACACTTTTGCAACATATTTTCGACCATTTACTTGCGTAATTACAAAATGTGCTGTATCTTTGTATCGTGATTTTTTCATAGTATTAGATTTAAGGTTAACAAAAAGATTGGTAGATAGTCGTGAGACTAAGCTACCATTCGTCTTTTATAGCACTAGTGTTCACAACAATACATATATAAAATGGGCTGATTCAATTTACGAATCAGCCCATTTTTATATATGTAAGTTACAATATTAAAGCCTAATTAAAACTTTAATAATTTGAAAGCAAATAGGTTTTTGATTTAATATCAAATAAAAGCTTATTAACCGTTTGCGTTGCGCCCGACACAGCATCAACATCGCGACCCACTTCGAGCGATTTTTTAGCATGGTACCCAACAAATTGCTTTAACCACCCTGGTGCTGTTACCGCCTGCCCATGACTTGATTGAAATTTGACTATACGTATTTTTTGAACAACCTTATCCGAATTGTACAATATATAGTAATCTAAATAATCAGCAGAAGCTTCAGTTCCGTGACCACTTCGTGACGTTTCAACTCGCCCTGTGTAAACATATCGAATAGTGGCCTTTTTTGATTCCAGTTCGTAAAATGCTCCATTCGCAACCGATTTTACAGTCAAAGGCTTTAACGAATACTCGCTACCAGCCATCAATCGTTTGAGTTCAGCATGCAATGGCTTTTCGAAACCAGATAGTTGAGCTGACGTTACAAGTTGAAATGGCAATAAACTGAGTAATATATAGATTGTTCGTTTCATTTACAACAAAATTAAAACATAACACCAATACCAGCATTAATTGTTGCAACTGATTTTGTAAGAGCCTCTGTTTTAGCAAAATCCACATCCGCTTTTGCTACAACTCCTTTGGCTAAACGCAATGTAAGCCCTGTAGTAACAACACTTCCTGCATAGTCTTTTTTGGCTGTTTGATTCGCGTTAACAGTTAAATGCATATTATAATCCTGGTAGCGCACAAAAGGTACTAACTCCATTTTTGCTTCCGGAAAAAGGCGAAGTACATTGTATCCAGCTTCGATATAATAGCCCATCATGCTTTCGCCCAAGTCGTTAAATTTTCCTGATTTGCGAGTAAATTTATTATACTGCTCTGT
>JAGNPC010000081.1 GCA_017989795.1 Paludibacter sp.
AGATAACACTTGTTCTACATCTTGAAGTCCAGTAATTAAAATAATTGGAATATTACGTGCGTCTTGAAAAACAGTATTAAATGTATCCTTACCACTGCTATCCGGCAAATTTAAGTCAAGCAAAATGACCGTAAACTCGTGGTTTTTCAGTAAATTGCATCCTTCGCCTAATGAGTTTGCTACATGTAATTGATGGTGTAAGCTAGTGTTTTCAATTAAGAGTTCATTAATTAGTCTAACATCACCTGGGTTATCCTCAATTAATAGGATTGATAAAATGGATTTGCTGCTCATAGGGTTGGGAGTTTTACAAAGTTTAACCAAAAGTTTTCTATTGCTTTTACTGTTTCAAAAAAATCATTTAAGTTTAATGGTTTTATCATGTAACAGTTTGCATGTGAGTTATATGTGTTTATAATATCTTCTTCCGATTTTGAGGTAGTAAGCACAATTACGGGTATGCTTTTCAGACTTTCGTCAAGCTTAATTTCGTGCAGCACTTCAATGCCATTTTTTTTCGGCAAATTTAAATCTAAAATGATTAAATCGGGTCTTTTGGCATTTATATTTGCATTTCTTTTAAATAAATAATCTGTAGCTTCGACGCCATCATACACTATAATTAAGTTGTGTTTGAGCTCTCTTTCTTTAAAAACTTCTTTCACAAGGCGTGAATCGCCCGGATTATCTTCTATTAAAAGAATATCAATAATTTTTTCATTTTCCATATTATCCTAATATAAAAGTTAAACTGGTATTGTAAAATAAAATGTTGTGCCAACATTAATGGTTGAATTAAACCAAATAGCTCCATTATGTCTTTCGATAATTCGTTTGTTAATGCTCAAACCAATACCGGTGCCAGCATACTCGTTGGCCGAATGCAAGCGTTGAAAAATAGTGAAAACTCTTTCGTGATACTGCATATCAATACCAATACCGTTATCGTGTACCGAGAATTGATAAAACCTATCCGTTTTTTGACAAGTGATATGGATTTTAGGCGGCACTGATTTTCGACGAAATTTAATGGCATTCGTAATTAGATTTTGAAATACACGTACTATTTGTGATTCATCAGCAAGGATAGATGGCAATTCACCGGAAGTGATAGAGGCTTCATTCTCGTCAATCAGCAACTTTAAATTCAAAATCACCTGCGCCAGTACATCATTCGTGTCAATTTGCTCAAACTCCTTACCTCGTGTAGTTATACGCGAAAATTCCAATAAATCGTTTATGAGCTTTTGCATTCGGCTCGCACCATCAACTGCGTAGTAGATATAGTCTGTAGCATTTTGATCTATTTTGTCCTTGTATTTACGCTCCAGTAATTGAGTGTAACTCGATATCATCCGCAAGGGTTCTTGCAAGTCGTGCGAGGCAACGTAGGCAAAGTGCTCCAAATCTCTGTTTGATAGCTCGAGTTTAGTTAGGAGTGTCTTGAGTTGTTCTTCAACTGCTTTTTCGTTGCTAATGTCAAACGAAACGCCGCCAATTGCTGGCTTTCCATCGGGTAAATTTATAAAGAATTTATAGTCGTGTAACCATACTTTTTGTCCGCTAAGTTCACATTGATATTGTATGTTTTTATCAATTTTTGTTTCGAAGATATTGGTATCAACAGCTTCAAGCATTTGAGCAGTTTGAGCATCAAATACAGTTTTTGCAGAGCTAATTGAGTTTGTGTCGGTTAAATTATTTACTTTTTCTACACGTTTACTTTTATAAATATGATTTAAATTTCGGTCTTTTATATAAACAAATGCGGGTATATTTTCCATAAATGTTTTAAAAAGTAGTTCTGAATACTCAAGTTTTTTTGTGGCTTTTTTTACTTGGTAGCGCAGTAATACTATAAATGAAATTAATAAAAGTAATAAACCAGAAGCAATATAGATACCATTTTGAAACCACAGCGGAAACACTTCCATTTTTCCAACATTACCATGCGACCATCTGCTTCGAGCCACATTGTACACTGAATTTCTATCGTGTATCCACAAATGCAAGTATTTGTTTAGGAGACTGTGTATCTCATCATGCTCCTCTTTACGAACAGTGAAAAAAATCTCGAAGGGGTTAAAAATTATACCACTACTTACAAGATTGTAACTCTCTGATTTAGGTATCCCAAAAGTGTTATTTACTACACCAGCATCTACTTTGTTTGTAGTTATGAGCTTAAAAACTTGTTCAAAATCTTCTGTTTCAATAAACTCACAGCTTATACCAAATTTAGCAGTGAGCTGTTTGAGGTATTCGCCATTGAAATCACTCTTCATAATGGCCACTTTTTTGTTACTTAAATCCAATACGCCTTTAATTTCCGAATGTGGATTAACATACACCTCGCCCCAAACAGTGAGCAGTGGGGTAGAGGTAAAGTCCATAAATTGTGCTCTATCTTGTGTATATGCCACACTTGTTAGCATGTCTATTTCGCCTTTTTTTATGCGTTCTAGGCCTTCGCTCCAACTTCCATATACATATTCAAATTTAATATTTTCTCGCTTTTCAATTTCATTCAGAGCATCTACATAAAAACCTTTAATTTTGCCATCGGTATCTCTAAAAATGCCGGGGTAAAAATTAAATGCACCTACTCGTATTACTTGTTGTGCTTGGGAAGCCTGAAGCAAAACTACAATCAGAAGAAGAAAAAGAATGAGCTTTTTCATTTATTAGATTAAATATTATATTAGTGGTGATTCGTTTTCACAAAGATAAAAAACATATTTGTATTTTAAAGTTCTATATCTTAATATTTTTAAAATAACTGTTTTTTGCTAAATAGTGAATAAAAAACCCCATCGAAAGAAGTTTCGATGGGGTTTATAGTTCCGAAAATTGTCAAATTAAAAAATTCTCAAATTTTCAAATTATTTTACTGTTTCCATGTGTGCGATCAAATCTAACACTTTGTTAGAATAACCCCACTCATTGTCGTACCAGCTAACTACTTTTACGAAGTTGTCGTTCAAAGCAATACCAGCACCAGCATCAAATACCGAAGTACGTGATTCGTGGATGAAGTCAGAAGATACAACTGAATCTTCAGTGTAACCAAGAACACCAGCCATTGTAGTTTCAGAAGCTTCTTTCATAGCAGCTTTGATTTCAGCATAAGTAGCTGATTTTTCTAAGCGTACTGTTAAGTCAACTACCGATACGTCAGCTGTTGGTACACGGAAAGCCATACCTGTTAATTTGCCGTTCAATGCTGGGATAACTTTACCTACTGCTTTAGCAGCCCCTGTAGAAGAAGGGATAATGTTACCTAAGATAGAACGACCACCACGCCAATCTTTTGCTGATGGAGCATCAACAGTTTTTTGAGTGTTAGTTGCTGCGTGAACTGTAGTCATCAAACCTTCTACGATACCGAATTTGTCGTTCAATACTTTAGCGATAGGAGCTAAACAGTTAGTAGTACATGAAGCGTTTGATACGATGTCCATATCAGCTTTGTAAGCATCAAGGTTAACACCACAAACAAACATAGGAGCATCGTTAGATGGAGCAGAGATAACTACTTTTTTGGCACCACCAGCAAGGTGAGCTTGACATTTGTCGATAGTAGTGAAAACACCTGTTGACTCAACTACATAGTCAGCGCCAGAAGCACCCCAACCAATGTTAGCTGGATCTTTTTCAGCAAAAAAAGCAACTTCTTTGCCATTTACAAACAATTTACCACCTTTGTTTTCGGCAGTTCCTTTGAATTGACCATGAACAGTATCATACTGTAACATGTATACCAAATAATCTAGATCCAAAAATGGGTCATTAACTGCAACGATTTGTACATCGTTTCTTTCTTGAGCTGCACGGAAAACTAAACGTCCGATACGGCCAAAACCATTGATACCTACTTTAATCATTTTTATTTATATTTAAAATTGAGTTGTTTCTGAATTTCAGCGCAAAAGTACAAAATTCTGTACGAATGACAAAATAAATTACATATTAATTTTAGATTGTAACCTACACATAACAATTGATAGTTTTAATGGCTGCATATCGACATAATAATGCGATTTGTTTATTTTTTTTTGTATTTTTACATCCTCATAATTATTGGACAATTTTTCAATGTCAAAATTAGATTCTTTACTTAAATATTTCAATTTTATATACCATAATATATATGGGTTGATTTTTTAATACATTAACTCAAGGTTTTCTTCTTATTCCTATAAAATAATACACAGTATATTGGGAAGGAATAGATAGATAAATTATTCACAGATAAAATGTCCATATTACGACTAAAAAAATAAATATATACAGATGAAACGTCCATGTTAAAATTATTATTAACACACAAAGCAATAATTATTCAATATGGTAAGTTCCATGTGACAAATAAAAAATCAATTTTAAATAGATGAAAAAACTTCTTTATTATTCATTCTTATTTTTATGTATGAATTCAATTATGGCCGCATCAAAACTTGCTTATCCCAAAGCAAAAAAGGATAAAATTGTAGAAACCTACTTTGGTAAGCAAGTGTCTGTGCCATATCGATGGCTCGAAAACGATACTTCAAAAGCTACTGGCGCATGGGTGAAAGCACAAAACGGGCTTACTTATTCGTATCTAAATCAAATTCCATTTCGCACAGCACTTAAAGATCGTATTCGCGAACTGACTAACTATCCAAAATACGGAACACCATTTAAAAAGAATGGTTTTTTCTATTTTTATAATAATAATGGTCTGCAAAACCAAAGCGTACTTTATAGGTCGAAAACTAGCAATGGTGAACCTGAGCTTGTACTTGACCCGAACAAGCTATCTGCCGATGGTACGGTTGCACTAAACACAGTTGAATTCTCGGCTGATGGAAAGTATTTGGCTTACAGCATATCGCGCAGTGGTTCGGATTGGAACGAGATATACGTGATGTCGCTGATCACAAAACAACTACTCCCTGATGTTATCAAATGGGTGAAGTTTTCAGGCATTGCTTGGAAAGGCGATGGCTTTTATTATAGTGCCTACAATGCCCCAGAGGCTGGTAAAGAGTACTCAGGCAAAAATGAATACCACAAAGTATTTTACCATAAAATGGGCGAGGCGCAAAGTGCCGACAAGATTGTGTTCGAAAACAAGGAGCATCCGCTTCGTAACTGTGGTGCATCGGTAAGCGATGATGAAAAGTATCTTTTTATTACCGAGACCGAAACTACAACTGGTAATTCACTGTACTTTAAAAACTTAACTATTGAGAGCTCAAAAGTGGAGCCTATCGTCACAAATTTCAATAACGATTACGAAGTGTTGGACTACCTAAACGGCAAAGTTTATCTCATTACCAATTTCAAAGCACCTAACCGTCAGTTGATTGCCATAGATCCGCTAAAACCGCAATCCGAATATTGGGAAACGGTAGTAGCCGAAACAAACTCTGTGCTTGAACAGGTAACTATGGCTGGGGGTAAATTAATTGCTAAATATATCGAAAATGCGTCGAACCATGCTTATGTACACGACTTTACAGGCAAGAAACTTTACGAGATAAAGTTGCCAACCGTAGGTACCGTAAGTGCAATTACGGGTAGCATGAAGGAAATTGATGTTTATTATTCATTTGTTTCATTTACTTATCCACCTTCTATTTACAAGTTAAATATCGAAACGGCTCAAACGGATTTGTTCCGTAAAGCTGAGCTTAAATTTGACCCTGCAGCCTATATTACCGAGCAAAAGTTTTATACAAGCAAAGACGGAACGAAAGTACCAATGTTTATAACTTACAAAAAAGGTATAAAACTTACAGGCAAAAACCCTTTGATGCTTTATGGATATGGTGGTTTTAATATCAGTCTCAATCCTAGTTTTAATACAGGTCGCATTCCTTTCATCGAAAATGGGGGTATTTATGTTGTTGCCAACATTCGTGGTGGTGGCGAGTATGGTGAGAAATGGCATTTGGCAGGTACCAAAATGCAAAAGCTAAATGTTTTCAACGATTTTATTGCAGCAGCCGAATATCTTATTGCCAACAAATACACCAATAATGCCAAAATAGCTATCAATGGTGGTTCGAATGGTGGTTTGCTTGTAGGAGCATGTATGACTTTGCGCCCTGATTTATTTGCTGTAGCTATCCCTGAAGTAGGTGTATTGGATATGCTTCGCTATCAGAAATTTACCATCGGATGGGCGTGGGCGAGCGATTATGGAACAAGCGATGATTGTGAAGCCATGTTTAATTATCTGTACACTTATTCTCCTTTGCACAATGTAAAAGCAGGCGTAAAATACCCAGCTACCATGGTTATGACGGGCGATCACGACGACCGCGTAGTTCCTGCGCATAGCTTTAAATTTGCTGCAACATTACAGGCCGCCAACAAAGGTAACTATGTGTCACTTATCCGTATCGACGAAAAAGCGGGTCACGGCGCTGGTAAACCCATTGCAAAAGTAATTGATGCACAGGGTGATATGTGGGCTTTTGTAATGCATAACTTGGGTATGAAAATGAATTATTAAACTGAAATTAGTTCTCTTTGAAAATAAAAATTAATTGGTACGTTTTTTCAGCTCTCTTGCTTTTGATGGTGGCTTGTTCGCGTAAATCTAGTAAGATGCCTGATACTAAACCACAAATGAAAGAGGTCGTGTTAATAGATGCCAACTATACATTTGAACAATCTATAGCAGGCTCTAAAGCACCAAAGGCAATCATTGATGAGCTTACACTAATAACTGTACATTATTATTCGATGGATGGAAGAATTCATCAAGGGCAATTACTTGCCAATAAACAGATAGCAAATGAGCTTCGCGAGTTATTTAAAGAAATATTGCAACTAAAGTTTCCAATAGCCAAAGTAATTCCTGCAGTTAAATACAATTGGAACGATGAAGCTTCGATGAACGATAATAATTCCTATTGTTTTTGCTATCGCAATATTAGTTATTCAAAACATGCACAAGGAATGGCCATAGATATAAACCCTTGGCAAAACCCAAATAGATGGAAAGCGGCTTACAGTTATCGTAAAGATATGCCTGTAGGGGCAGTTTACAACCCGCAAGCTCCAGGAACACTACACGACAAACATCCGGTAGTGGCGCTTTTCAAAGCTAAAGGGTATTTGTGGGGAAGGCATTTTAAAAGAAACTTTGATGATCACCACTTTGAAAAAATTAGCTTTTAAAATGGTTATATATTTGATATATAGTTGTTTATTTTATTGTAATTAATATATAATGCTAGTCCTAATCAATAATTTATACTTCTGCACATTTAAATGTTTCATTAAAAGTGTTTTAATCCAAAAAAAAGTATTATATTTGCGCGCTCATTCAAGAAGCAAAAAGTAATTTTGTACTAACTAAATTAGGGAGGAAACAAGCAATAGCTAAACAATTAATTATCAGGCCAAGACAAGGTAGAGAAAAAGAACTACCCAACAGAATTAACGACAAAATAAAAGGCCTAAAGGAAGTACGTTTGGTAGGCGATAACGTTGAACAGGGCGTTTTTTCGTTCGAACAAGCTATGAAACTAGCCGACGAACTAGAGTTGGACTTGGTTGAAATATCGCCAACGGCGGTACCACCAGTTTGTAGAATTACCGATTATTCAAAATTTCTTTATAACCAAAAGAAAAAAGAAAAAGAGAAGAAAGCAAATTCTACAAAAGTTATTCTTAAAGAAATTCGTTTCGGTCCACAAACCGATGACCACGATTATAACTTTAAATTAAAACATGCTGTAGAATTCTTAAAAGAAGGTTGTAAAGTTAAAGCCTATGTGTTTTTCAAAGGCCGTTCTATTCTGTTTAAAGAACAGGG
>JAGNPC010000397.1 GCA_017989795.1 Paludibacter sp.
ATTCCTTACCCAACCATCTACGTCTCTGAGTTTGCCTTGAATACTTGCCATTCGGTAGGTCGTAATTTCCAAATCCGACCTTCATTATCTTATCAGGATTTATTAATCCGCTTAACATTTTCTCTACCACTACCACAAAATTCAGCACTTAAAAACTCAAATAACTATACCCGAAAGGGGCGATAATTACATTTTTAGAACATTTTATACCCGAACGGTTATTTTATTTAAATTTCTTACTATATTTGTACCCGTAAAGGTATACTAAAATGAATAATATTTCGTCATTTATCCGATATCAAAGAAAAAAACTGGGCATCACCCAAAAAGAGCTTGCAACAAAAGCAGGTGTAGGCGTTCGCTTTATTCGTGAGTTAGAACAAGGCAAGACAAGCTTGCAATTAGACAAAGTTGAACAGGTTCTTCATTTGTTTGGTTTTCAACTAACCCCAAACAAACAACGACTTGACCCATACGACATATTTTGGAATTATTTTAATAAAGGTGTAAAAATCACATTATTCAATAGAGTGATTAAATATGGAATTATCATAGAGGAAATTATTGACAAAAAAGAAAATAAAATTGTTGCTTGGAAATTCGTCCCAAACACTAACGCGATAGAACATCAACGAAAACCCGATGATAAACTGACCGAAATAATTACTCATTCAGATATATTCTTAATCGAGAATCAATAGATTAGTTAGTTATGAAACAAGGATTGGTTTATAAAAAAGACAAACTGGCTGGTTTGATATGGGAAGATGAAAATGGCTATTCTTTTCAATACGATAAAGACTATTTGCATAATCCTATTTACGGAGACGTAAGTAGAACATTGCCTTTACGACAAGAAGTATTTACCGCCAATGAAATGTTGCCCTTTTTTGACGGACTAATCCCAGAAGGTTGGCTATTACAAATAGCCGTTGAAAATTGGAAGCTTAACCCAAGAGACCGAATGAGCCTTTTGCTAACACTTTGTAAAGATTGTATTGGCGACGTATCTATTATTCAAAATGAAAAGTAATGAAGTGTTTAATTTGCTATAAACCGTTAACTCTACAAGAAACTGACTATCACTTAAAGTGTATAACCAGTGTTTTTGGCTTAAAAAAAATGCCGGAACCTGATATTGACGAAAATACATTAAGTGATTATGCAAAGAAAATTATTGGTGCAAACAATTCTATAACTGGTGTTCAGCCAAAGCTAAGTTTATGGCTTGAAGAAACGAAAAGAAATATTCGATTTACAATTGTTGATGATAAAAGCAACTATATAATCAAACCCCAAAGTGAAACATATTTATCCTTACCTGAAAATGAGGACCTATGTATGCACCTTGCAAATGAATTAGGAATTAAAGTTGCCATACATAGTTTGGTTAGACTAAAAAGCGGAAAACTTGCTTATATTACAAAGAGATTTGACAGAGATGGAACAAACAAAATATCTTGCGAAGACTTATGTCAACTTACAGAAACACTTACAGAACATAAATACAGAGGTAGTTATGAAAAAATTGGCAAAACAATAAAACAATATTCAACACAATCTGGATTAGATGTTTTGCATTATTTTCAATTGGTTTTATTTAGTTTCATTTCGGGTAATGCGGATATGCACTTAAAAAATTTTTCTATGATGGAAAAGAAAGATGGGGCTTTTTGCCTCAGTCCCGCATATGACTTGGTAAGCACGCATCTTGTTATTAAAGGCGAGACAGAGCAAATGAGTTTAAATCTAAATGGCAAGAAAAATAAAATTTCAAGACAAGACTTTGATGCCTTAGGTTTACATTTACAGTTGACGGAAAAACAAATTCAGAATTGCTACAATTTATTTATTGATAGCTTGGATAAATTAAATTGGTGGATAGATAATTCTTTTTTGCCAACTGAACATAAAAATAATTTTAAAAAAATTGTTTCAGAAAGGATAGAACTTCTAACATGATAAGAACAGAATAAGGGAGCATTTCAGTCAGGTCTGATTTACAAATCCGAATTCCTATATACTATCAGGATTTTGTAATCTGCTTAACATTCACTCTAACCCTCTTTCGTTAGCACGGTTCTGTGAACTGTGCTAATACAGAACTAATTGAAGACATTTACTTTTTGAGTTACACAAATCAAAGACCTCCGCTAGCAGTGACCATCCAAAAAATTAATAATAACATGAATATGACTATAAGATACATAGTTGGATATATATTTGGGATTACAATCTTTCTTATATTCATACCCTTAGGGTTGTATGAATTATCTATGTTAGACTACTTATTATCAGGGGAAAAACTAATTAATTCAATGATGCTTCGATATATAATTTCAATACTATTTTTTTTAGCGGGAGTATATTTCATGATATGGTCAAATGTTTTCCTGTTCAAGATTGGTAAAGGTGGTCCTACTGAAGGATTAGGTGTTTCAATCAGTCCTCAGACTAAAAAATTGGTAACTATTGGCCCATATAAATACAGTAGAAATCCTATGGTATTTGGTGCATTTTCACTATATGTATCAATTGTGATATTTTTAA
>JAGNPC010000398.1 GCA_017989795.1 Paludibacter sp.
GAAATGAAAGAATGTAAAAATGAAATTACAAATTAGTAGTTATAAATTGATAGCATCTTATTTTTAAAAACAACAAAGCCGAATGCTCTGACAATATGAAAGTTAAATATCGACTCACATTAAAACCACAAGCTTCTCAATGCAATTTTTGAGCAAAACCCAACCCTTTTGCTTACACTTCGATTAGAGCACAATTTTAATACATTTATTTGTAATGAAAAAATATTTTGGTAGTTTTTTTGAAAAAATATTCATTTCTATTGATATTATCAGATTTAGAACTATTTTTACAGTAAGAAATCGGATAATCTATGAACACAACAACTCCTATTGAGCTCAATTTTAAAGAAACGTCATTTGCAAATTTAATGCATCATCGCATTTACAATGTATTGCTTTTTGCAAGCAAGTACGATGCTTTTGTATTGGAAGAAGACGGTCGAATTGACGAAAAGCTTTTCTACGAGTACACAGCACTTAACTTGCGTTATCCTCCACGCTTCACGCTGGTTTCAACTCTGGACGAGGCCAATGAACTTTTGCAAACACACTCCTTTGAACTTATTATATCCATGCCAAGTGGCGACAGCATTAATCCATTTGAGTGGGCAAAAAAAGTAAAATTGCAATTTCCCGAAATTCCTATTGTGGTGCTTACCCCTTTTTCAAAGTCAGTATCTCAACGCATATCCAACGAAGACCTTAGCGCAGTAGATTATGTTTTTAGCTGGCTTGGAAACACGGACATTTTATTGGCAATTATCAAATTGATAGAGGATAAAATGAATGTAGAAGAGGATGTAAATTCGGTTGGTGTTCAAGTAATTTTGTTTGTCGAGGATTCTATTCGCTTCTACTCTTCCATTGTACCTCAACTGTATAAATTTGTATTTAAACAGTCGCGATCGTTTATGTCGGAGGCGCTTAACGAGCATGAGCAAATGCTTCGTATGCGTGGACGCCCTAAGATCCTTTTAGCCCGTAATTACGAAGAGGCAATTGCATATTATGATAAATACCACCGCAACATGCTTGGTGTTATTACTGATGTTAACTACCCGATGCAGACTGTAAAAATAAAAAATGCTGGTATTCAGCTAGGTAAATACATTCGTTCGACGGATAAAATGATACCAATCATTGTGCAATCCACAGAAAACACGAACAGCTTTATGGCTCGTAGTATTCAGGCGTCATTTATCAACAAAAATTCAAAAACATTTAATTTAGAACTCCGCGAAACGATTATCAACGATTTTGGTTTTGGCGATTTTGTGTTTCGTAACCCTCAGACCCTAGCCGAAGAAGCTCGGGTTGCAAATCTGAAAGGATTACAAGAAAAAATTTTTCAGATAAGCGACGAATCTCTTCATTACCACGTATCACACAACGATGTATCGCGCTGGCTTTATTCCAGAGCCATGTTTCCACTTGCCAAATTTCTTGAGAGCATACAGGTAGATCAATTTGTATCAAATGGCATGGATAACATTCGTCAGTTGATATTTAACGCCATAGTACATTACCGACGAGTAAAGAACAGAGGAGTGGTGGCTGTGTTTCAGCGCGATCGTTTTGATCAGTACTCAAACTTCGCCCGTATTGGCGATGGTTCTCTAGGCGGCAAGGGGCGTGGACTTGCATTTATCGACGCCATGATTAAACGCAATGCTGAGCTCGAAAATTTTGAAAACACACAAATAACCATCCCTAAAACCGTTGTTCTTTGCACCGATATTTTCAGTGAGTTTATGGAGACCAACAAGCTTTATCCGCAAGCATTATCCGATAATTCAGACGACGAAATACTAGCGGCTTTTTTAAAAGCTCAGCTACCGCAACGACTTATTGCCGATCTTTTTACGTTTATTGGCGCCACAACTTCACCCATTGCTGTGCGATCATCAAGCTTACTCGAAGATTCGCATTATCAGCCTTTTGCAGGCATATATTCCACCTACATGGTGCCCTACAATAAATTGAGCACTACGCACATGCTGGTAATGATTACCGAAGCCATAAAAGCCGTTTACGCATCGGTATTTTATCGCGACAGCAAAGCTTATATGACGGCCACAAAAAATGTAATTGACGAAGAAAAGATGGCTATTGTACTACAAGAGATATGTGGTCAGGCGCACGAAAACTACTTCTACCCATCCTTCTCGGGCGTATTGCGATCGTTGAATTATTACCCATTAGGCTCAGAGCAACCCGAAGATGGTATTGCAAATATTGCGCTTGGCTTAGGCAAACACATTATGGATGGTGGTGTTTCGCTTCGTTTTTCGCCTTCGTATCCGCAGAGCGCCCTTCAAACAAGCACCCTCGAACTTGCTTTAAAAGAAACTCAAAATTCATTTAACGCGCTCGACCTTTGCGAAACTTGCTTTGTACCCAAGGTAGAAGATGGATTTAACATTCAGAAATTGGCCATATCGGTGGCCGAAAAACACGAAACCTTACGTTACATTGCCTCCACCTACGACCCTTACAGTCAGTCTATTTCCGATGGGATCTATGATGGTCGCAAAATCACCACTTTTGCAA
>JAGNPC010000082.1 GCA_017989795.1 Paludibacter sp.
CGGGCGTTTCTTGTGTAAATAAGTCTTTTACTTCACGGCCCACAGCTGCATTCCACGCCGTGTCGTTCATTACTATTAATAACTCAAACTGAGTTCCTGATACTGCTGGCAAAGTACGACCTGAGTGCATGCATGAGCTCAAAAGCACAACAGTTATTGAAAGAATTGCGATTTTAAATTTCATATATAAATTGTTTTATTTCAGTGTTTTATATAAATATTTTATTTAAATAATTGTGTATTTACTTTCTTTGTTTCAAAAAAGTTTAAAACCGAACTCATCAGTTTATTACGTTCTTTTTCGGATTCAATTGTTTCAAACGGAAAGCCAAACGAACAACATTTATACCTCCCAAAATAAGCTACAGCAGCGCTGTTGTTTGTACCTTTATAACGAGCTATTGTTACAGCACCTCCACCTGTTGGCTCAATAGCATCAACCGACTCAACAAAAATACTTTTATCGTTTGGCTGATTGTAATAACTAAAATTAGTCCTTCCAAACTGTAAAAAAGGCGATGGAACTACAGTTACTGAATTTCCCAAACTAGCATTTGCATTTTTAAATTTGAATTTTAAAACACTTTCGATAAATAGTTTTTCTTCTATAGGAATCATTCCATTTTCCAACATGTCTGATCCAATGTAAGCACCACTCACTAGTAAATTTCCACCATTTAGCAAATATGATTTTAAATGTTGCTGCAAAGCTAATGGAAAAGTTTTAAATTCAGTTCCTTTTTTGCCATTTCCTAACAGAGTTTTTTTCTGTTTGCCTAAAATAAGGTCAACTGTTTGAAAATTTTTAAGCTCAATATCATTCTGAAGCACCGATTGTAAACTTGATGATACAAATGAATGACCAGCTGCTTTTATCGATTTTCCATGTATAAAAGTATAATCGAAGGTATTTCCTACTATCAATTTATCTGCGAAATTACTAAAACCTCCACCAAAACCAGGTTCATCTTCACTTTTCCATTGTTTTGAACGATTAAACTCAAACTGTTTGCCTATAAAACTGTATTCGTTGAGATAAGGAACACCCGGATCGCTATCGAAATCGAAACCCGCAGAATTGTTCTTTGTAAAACTCACAGGAGCACTTACTCTATCAAACCCATTTATTATCAACATTTCAGAATTTGATGAATTTGCTCTGTAGGCAGATAATATTTCGGACGGAAAGCTTTCGCCTCCATCATTGAGTGCTGCAATTTTGAAACTATATATTTTTCCAGGCTGTATAACGAGAATTATTTTGGTATCATCCACCACTTGACCATTATTAAAACCATTATCATCTATACGCGTATACAACACATATTTTGTTGGCGTTGCTGTTGGTTCAATATTATCAATTACAGGTTTCCAAGCAAGTTGCAGTTTTGTTTTGGTTAAAAACTTCAAATGAAAATTTGACACTGGCAAAGGTTGAACAACATAGCCTTCGGAATCGCCATAAATAAAACGTAAAATTCCTTTGTAAATGGCGCGGCTAACAGTGAATTTAAAACGTGGATCAAGACCGTAGCGCATATCGGCAAAATTCTGATGCGAAAGCAACTCTAACAGCATCGTAGGAACTTCGGGTGTGCGCGATTCGCTGTAGCTTTTGTTCCACAAACCCCTACGTACCCATTCAGGAGCATGCGTTTTGCGTAAATCGTCGGCAATTTGTGTTTGAATCAAATCGGTCAAGTCGCGTGATGCCCAGCGCGATACACCATTGGCAAAAGTTTGACTACCACTTGTAGCATTTACTGAGCATATTCCCAAGGTGCCAATAAGTGAATCCCTCGATGAGGCTCCTGCATCCGTATGAAAAGCGAAAGCCATATCAATTGGTATGTTTAATCCTTGCTGATTGGGTAGTACAGACGATCCCCCAGCCATGTAATTCACCCAAAATCCACGCGACTGAAAATCATCGGAGTAATCATTTTTACCCTTGGTGCGACTATAAACACTATCAGGTACACCAGCCCATTGCAGCCAATAACGAGCACCTTCGGTATAACGAGGATAAGTGCTTGTTTTTGGCTCAATTAGTTTCAGCTTATTAATTTGAAGGGTATCTATGGTTTTTGTAGTGGACTCATCTACAAATGGATGACGGGCAATATTGCCCATACCTCCACCAATTTTAACGGCATCAGCCGTAATTTGTTTCTTTTTAAAACTGCTGTAGTTCGATAATACTACCTTGCTTGTACTATGTTTTCCTTTCGCAAATTTAAAGTGGCCCAAATAGACCCAAGTTCCACCACCCATGGTTTGATTTACTTTAAAATCGGTTTTGCCACCTAAATGATAGACAGTATAACGAGCGTCTGGCGCACTATTTTTCACGGTTTTAAACGAAACATAAACGGCATACATGCCATCCTCAGGGATGCTTGGAACCCATTCGGCATAACTTAAATCATCTGCTTTATCAATTCCTTCAACCGATTGATAACTGCCAAGTAAAAAAGGATTTTCGCCCTGAAAATATATGCTTTTTACAGATCCAAACCCAGGAATGTTTGTTGTCCATTTTTTCCGATCCGTATATTCACGATATCGATGTATAGTTTCAGCATCATCGTTATCAATAATAACTTCATTACGTTGTGTATCACGCTCACGGGGTAAAAAAATATTTGCTCCTGCATTTTCGAGCATTGGAACCAAAAATGGAAGCACATAAGATTGCGTAAATAAATCTTCGACGGTTTGAAATAATTTGGAGCGTTGAAAAACCCATTTCTGCTGCGATTGATTATAAAATAAACCATGACTTTGCCAGACAGCTATGTGTTTATTATACAACCCATTGGCCGACTGGTAAGGTCGACTTAAATTGATTATAAAAGGTTTATCGTTTTTTTTATTCTCAAATATTCGGGATTTATCTTTATTTTCTTTTAGATAATAATTTGGGATAAGATCTTCAATTTTTTTACGGTCGGTAACACAACTGATTTTAAAATCAGGATAAGTCTGTTTTGTTACAGTTGACAGCATTGCATAAATGCGCTCCACATTTTCGGGACGAAAGGGGATATAACTCAACGCATCACTAGCACTTACAGTAATTGAATTTTCAACAATATTGGGTTGGATAGGCAAAACGGTAATGCGACCAACTTGGGCGTATTTAGCTGCTATTTTAGTGAGCGAATCGCCAATTATCTTTTCTAAATTTCGTTGACCAAATACTACCGTAGGTGCTAAAAGTAGTACTGTCAGCAATTTTATATATAAAATTCTCATTCTTAATTTTTTAAACCAATTTAAAACGCACTCTCCAGCGTACGCCATCAAAATCATGACTAACAATTTCAAACCGACCAATTTCGGACGTATTTGAAACATGCTGTCCAATACACGCACAGCTGTCATAGTCGCCTACACGTACAATCCGAAGCATCTCACTTGCATCGCTCGGAAGTTTTGATAAATCAACTATATCGGCAGCTTGCTCACGGCTCATCAGTTCATCGGTAACAGCTAAATTCATCGAAATCACTTCGTTCACCTGCTTGCATATAGCTGTAATCTGCTCATCGCTAGGTGCTTGTTGCAGCAAGTAATCGCATTTACTTTTTTTGCGTTCGATATGACTTGTTGCCGAACGAGGGCATCCAAACAGTTGAACCATCGTTCTATTTAATATGTGCTCGGCTGTATGCATGTCGGTAGCATACAGCTTCTTAGCTTCGTTTAATACAGTATCCATTTTTCAATTTAAAATTATCAGCAAAAATAAAAAAAAACACCTTTAAAAGCTATGCTTTAAAATTAAAACTTGTTAGCTTAAATAAAGCAAGAGTATTCAAAATCAATGTGCTTCGAGCCAGTTTATACCTACACCACAATCAGCAATAAGCGGAACTTGTAGTTTGATCGCATTTTCCATTTCATCAACAACCAGTTTTTTAACCCTTTCCAATTCATTTTCGGGAACCGAAAAGTTCAACTCATCGTGCACCTGTAAAATCATTTGCGCCTTTAAGCCTTCTTGTTCAAGCTTTTGTTGAATTTTTATCATTGCAATTTTAATAATATCGGCCGCTGATCCTTGTATGGGTGCATTTATCGCATTTCGTTCGGCATAGCCACGCACTACATTATTTTGCGAATTTATATCAGCCAAATACCGTTTGCGTCCGAAAATAGTTTCAACAAAACCCATTTCTTTAGCACGTTGAATTGATTCGTCCATATACTTTTTCACATCAGGGTACGTAGCGAAATAGCCATCAATCAACTCTTTCGCTTCAGCGCGCGGAATAGCTAATCGTTCGGCCAGTCCAAATGTAGAAATTCCATAGATAATACCAAAGTTGGCTGTTTTAGCTTTCCGTCGCATATCAGAACTCACTTCTTCAACAGCAATTTTGTTGATTTTGGCAGCCGTAGCCGTGTGAATATCTAAACCACTATTAAAGGCTTCGAGCATATTGGTATCGCCACTCAAGTGCGCCATGATGCGCAATTCAATTTGCGAATAATCGGCACTTAAAAATACACAACCTTCATCGGGAATAAATGCCTTGCGAATTTCCTTCCCTTGCGCATCGCGAATGGGGATGTTTTGCAAATTCGGATTGGTTGAGCTGAGACGTCCCGTGGCTGCAACAGTTTGATTAAAAGAGGTATGTACTTTACCAGTTCGTACATTCACTAATTGGGGTAATGCATCGATATATGTACTCAACAATTTCCGTAATCCTCTAAAATCAAGAATTTTAGTCACTATAGGATGTTTCGATTTTATTTTTTCGAGAATATCTTCGGATGTTGAATACTGCCCCGTTTTCGTTTTTTTCGCTTTATCGTCAAGCTTAAGTTTCTCAAACAACACCTCTCCTACTTGCGCTGGCGAAGCCACATTGAAACTATAGCCAGCCATTTGATGAATCTCTTCTTCGATTTTAATAGCTTCAGCAGTAAGAATTTCCGAACTCACCTTCAGAGCTTCACTATCTATACGCACGCCATTTTGCTCCATGGTGGCCAACACACGCAACAATGGCATTTCTATTTCATTAAAAAGCTTATCGAGGCTACTCTCAGTAAGTTCTTGTTCCAATATTTGTTTCAGTTGGAACGTAATATCAGCATCTTCGGCCGCATATTCGCAAAGCGCATCTATGTCAACAAAGCGAATATCCATCTGATTTTTGCCTTTACCTCCAACCAATTCTTCGTAATGGATGGTACGATAGCGTAAATATATTTCAGCCAAATAATCCATACCATGCCTTAAATCGGGCTGTAACAAATAATGAGCTATCATGGTATCAAACAATTTGCCTTTAAGTTCAACACCATACATGGCAAGCATCAATAAATCAAACTTAATATTCTGACCAATTTTTTCGATATGCGAAGCTTGAAAAAAGGGTTTAAACTCGCGCAAAACTTCCGTTGCTTCCGATTTTTCGGTAGGCAAACTAACATAGTATGCTTCACCTTTAGTGAAACAAAACGACATACCTACCATTTCGGCAGTAAACACATCCACTCCTGTCGTTTCGGTATCAAAACAGACTGATTTCTGCATAAAAAGCTTCGAAATCAAATCAGCCCTTTTTACTTTAGTGTCTACAAGTATATAATTGTGTGCTACGTTTTTAAGGGTTAATAAACCATTTTTGGGAGGAGCCTCAAGTGTTTGCACGGGGCTTGCTACCTTTGCTTTAGGCTTTGGAGCAGGATTATCGGCCTCATCAAAAGCATCAAACAGCGACGTTTGGCCAGCTGGCGACTTTGGGCGCGCATACTGGATAGTGTTAGTTGGCTCGTCAGGTGGAAGCGATGTAAATGGTTTAGTACCAAACTTGTTTTGCGACATGGTCCTAAATTCCAACTCATCAAATAGAGCTTTCATGGCTTGCTCGTTAACAGGCTCTATCTCCAACGCTTTCTCGTCAAACGTTACCGGCACATCAGTTTTGATAGTTGCCAAAAAACGCGAAAAAATAATTTGATCTTTGTTATCTTCTACCTTTGTTTTCAAAGCACCTTTCAGTTCCGAAGTACGCGTTAAAAGCGTATCAATACTTCCAAATTCCTTCAAAAGTTTCACTGCAGTCTTTTCGCCTACTCCTGGGCAACCCGGAATATTGTCCGAAGCATCGCCCATCAAACCCAACAGGTCAATCACTTGCTCGTGACTTTCTAAATCATATTTCTCGCGCACTTCTTTCGGCCCCATAATTTCGAAACCGCCCGTATGCTTGGGTCTATACATATATATATGATCTGACACTAACTGCCCATAATCCTTATCGGGGGTCAGCATATAAACATCAAATCCAGCCTGTTCGGCCATTTTCGAAACCGTTCCTATCACATCATCGGCTTCAAAGCCAGCCACTTCTAAAATGGGGATATTATAAGCCTCAATTAACTGTTTAATATATGGTACCGAAAGTTTAATATCTTCGGGCGTAGCTTCACGTTGCGCTTTGTATTGTTCGTAAGCTAAATGTCTAAAAGTAGGTCCACTCGGATCAAAAGCCACTGCAATATGTGTAGGCTTTTCGCGCTTCAGCACATCTTCGAGCGTATTAATAAAGCCAAAAATGGCCGAGGTATTTAATCCTTTTGAGTTGATGCGCGGAGCACGAATAAAAGCGTAATATGCTCTGTATATAATTGCATAAGCATCAATTAGAAATAGTTTTTTAGACATATAATTTTGAAAATTTATTTTTTTTGTAAAAACTAAAAAATGCAACATAAGCTATTGCACAAATAACCAATATAACTCCAAAAACAGCATAACTGTTTTGATGTGTAAAGTAAGTTGTTAAACTAAACAAGGCTGTACCTAGTAAAATAAAAACAAAGGTAGTCAGATTTAAATAGGCAAACAAATCGCCTAATCGCCTGCCAGCATTTGATTTTTGTATGATTGCTAAGTTAGGCACCTGAAAAAAACCACCTGCCAATGCAAAACCAAAAACACAACATACATATATATTATACTCTAAATGCACAAAAGTAAGCAATAGCAAGAAAAAAATCATCATTGCAAGTGCCGGAAGAATCATCTTTCGGCCTGTTGTTTCGCCAGCAAACTTAGCGGCAAGCGTACACCCCAGGGCAATAGCAAGCGCTGCAGCCGACATTACAATTCCAGTTTGCGTGTTCGATGCAGCATAAACAGCTTTGGTATGAATAACCAAATTCATTTGTAGCAAGCCACCCACCAACCAAAAAAGAGCAGACCCAACAACAGCAGCATTCACGCCTTTGTAGGCTTGCGCCATTTGATACGACTGTTTTAAAAACAGAATTGGGTTATTGCTTTGCGTGTGGTTTTCAACAGGCAATTCTGTAACTTTAATGGATGTAGTTGTCAAATATCCGAAAATAGCAGTAAGCATAAAAAACACAATTAATACCCCTACACCATAATTATCAGATAAAATTGCGGCAACAATTGTACCTAATAAAATGCCCATAAAAGCCATCGTTTCCAATACTCCACTACCAAATGCAGCCTTTTTCTCTCCTCCAATATCCCGCACTAAGCTATATTTTGATGGCGAGTACATACAACTTTGTATGCCCATTAACAACACCGAGACAATGGCTAAATATACATTTTGAATAAGAAATGAGATAGAAGCCAATAGCATAATAGGGATCTCAATAAGTTTAAAAAATCGGAATAATTTAAGCTTTGAAATTTTTACAGTTAAGTTACCTGCATAAGGCGACAGTATAAGAT
>JAGNPC010000083.1 GCA_017989795.1 Paludibacter sp.
TGAACCACTTCCTTTTGTGTGGAGTGTAACTTGTCCAGATAGCGATAAAACTCATGCACATCAATATCTAGGGAGTGGTAACGCAAAAGATAATCGGTGGTTTTCAGTTTGCTTACCGGATAACAAAAACGGGAAATGACCAGAATCTTAAACAACTCATCATCAATCTTATTAAACCCAATATCATCAAACAGTTTTCCTAACAATAAATCGGAACCTGATACGCTTATCTGGTCAATATTGTCTAAAAACTGTGAGGTTTGTTGTCTTTCATTTGTAAAATCAAACTCAAACAGACCTGTGTGCGATTTTATCCAATTGTTTCCCTCTTGATAAAGGTGTTCTATCTCTAAAATATCGGACGAACTTCCGATTGTTTTTAGAACTTTATACTTCGAGTGACTTTTATCAATAACTTGAACACTTATCACCCCGCTTTTATTCTTCTTCTTTCGCACAAACATGATGGCAAAAATAGGAAAAATATGGCTGGGACACCCAAATTTTGAAAACTCAGACTATAAAACATTGATTTACAAATAGCTGAGCTGAATTAACTTCTATTAAGTTCAAAACAGGTGAGTTTACTCAGAGTAACTATACCATTAAACATGGAATAGTTAATTCACTATCAATAATGCGTGAATAAGGAATTTGGCTCATACAAATGCCTGTTTGTAACTATCTTACAAATCAGAAATAATTAACGTAAAGTTGTTTTATTTTGTTAACTAATGCAAAATATGCAGTCATTTCTGCATAATAAACTATTTTTTTTGTGAAATTCGTTTACCTTTGTAGCTTTATTTTTCAAAAATAGTCTATAAAATTTGTACTGTACTTGATGATTTGCAATTTACTATCATATTTATACAAATGCGCACAGAATGAATAATAAGCCAAATTTAACCGCTAATTATCAGTTTACAATAGTTGTACCCGTATACAATGAAGAAGAAAGTATGGGTAATCTTACAACAAAACTTAGAGAATACCTCCCAACATCAAAATACAAAACATGTGTATTATTTGTAAACGATGGCTCCAAGGATGCGACACTTGATTTACTTATAAAGGCATGCGACCAAAATGAACATTTCTTTTATATCAGTTTTGAGCAAAACAAAGGGCTGAGTGCGGCTATAAAGGCTGGAATTGATACTACATATTCTGACTATGTAGGTTATATAGATGCTGATTTACAAACAGTGCCAGAAGATTTTAATCTTTTACTTCATTTTATTGTCGATTATGAAATGGTGATTGGTATACGTGCCAATCGAGAAGATTCATTGTCGAAAAAAATTCAATCAAAAATCGCAAACAGTTTTCGCAGAATGATGACTTCGGACGGTATCACCGATACGGGTTGTCCACTTAAAGTTATTCGTACCGACTATGCCAAACGAATTCCTTTTTTTAAGGGTATGCATCGCTTTTTACCAGCTTTAATTCAACTTCAGAACGCAAAAGTTTACCAAATGCCTGTACGCCATTTTCCTAGAGTAGCCGGTGTGTCTAAATTCAATTTATGGAATCGTCTTATTGAACCTTTTGTTGATTGTTTTGCCTATCGATGGATGAAAAAAAGATATTTGAATTATAATATTAATAGCTCAAAAATATAATTATGTATATCATTGGGGTTATTGCTCAGACTTTATTTTCTGCGCGGACACTCTTTCAGTGGATATTATCGGAAAAGGCTAAAAAAGTAGTGTCTCCCGCTATTTTTTGGATTCTAGGCCTTGCAGCATCTTACCTTATGTTCATTTATGGTTGGATGCGTGAAGACTTTTCTATTTTGCTGGGACAAATGCTGGCCTACTATATTTATATATGGAACTTGAACAATCAAGGCGTATGGCAAAATCTTTATAAGATAGTTCGGATCGTAATTTTACTAACACCTATTTTTGCTATAGCTTTTGTCTTTAGAAGATTTGATGAGTTTGTATATACTTATTTGCGAAACGACAAAGTGCCTTTAGCATTGCTTTTGATTGGCTCTGCAGGACAAGTAATTTTTACATTCAGATTTATATATCAATTCCTTTTTTCATATAGGAGAAAAGAATCGGTTTTGCCTATTGGCTTTTGGGTGTTAAGCATTTTGGGATCATCCATCATTGTAGTTTATGCTATTATACGTCGGGATCCGGTACTCATATTAGGACAATCCTTTGGTTTTATTGCATATATACGTAATCTCACACTTGCCTTTAAATCGGAACGCAAAATAATAAACAAACATGAAGTATCTTAATTATTTATTATTTCTAATTCTTCTTATACCCACATTTTTATTAAGAGATTATACTCCAGATAATGAATTGCGATATCTTAGTATTGCAGATGAAGCATTGCGAAATAATTCATTTTTTACGTTTTATAATCACGGGGTAGTTTATGCCGATAAACCACCTTTGTATCTGTGGTTAATAATGCTTGGAAAATTTGTTTTTGGCATGAACAGCATGTTATACCTTTCACTACTATCACTTATCCCTACACTGGTTATACTAATTGTAATGGATAAATGGATAACGCCGGAAGTTAAAGAAAAACATCGTGTTTCGTTTCAACTGATGTTATTAAGTACTGTGTATTACATCGGTTCTGGAGTAGTGTTGCGCATGGATATGATGATGACTATGTTTATTGTGCTGGCACTTTACACTTTTTACAAAATGTACACGGGGCAGGCTGGTAAATATAGTTCACTTGCTTTCCCTGTTTATATATTTCTGGCTATTTTCACGAAAGGACCAGTTGGTATACTTGTGCCCTTATTCTCGGTAGTAGTATTTTTGCTTGTTCAAGGTAAAATTAAAACTTTTGGACGCTATTGGGAAATCAAAACATGGGGAGTGTTATTGGTTGGTTGTACTGTTTGGTTCTCGTTGGTTTACGCCGAGGGAGGCAAGGAATATCTAAATAATTTACTATTCAATCAAACCGTCAACAGGGCGATCGATTCGTTTCATCATAAACGTCCGTTTTATTATTATTTTGTAAGTATTTGGTATGTGTTAGCACCCTGGTCCTTGCTTTATATAGGGGTAATATTGACGGCAATACGGTTCAAACGCATTAATACTGATATGGAACGATTGTTTCTTACGGTAAGTGGTGTTACTCTTATCATGTTATCGTCGTTTAGTTCAAAAGTTGATATTTATTTGTTGCCTTCACTTCCTTTTTTTGCGGGTCTTACAATACTTATGATTCAAAAAAGGGGACAAGGAATGTTTGTGAAATGGCTTATTGTAATTCCAGTGAGTCTTATTACACTTGCAGCTCCAGTGGTTTTAATCCTTATCTGTTTTTCCAAGTATAATATACCTTCTAATCCTTTTATTTATATAGCGTTATCGGCATTATTTTTAACTGGACTAATTTCTCTCTATCAAATTTTAAAAAACCAAAACTTTAATCGTTCAGTTAACGTATTTTCGTATGGATTAATACTGACTGTTTTTACTGCATCGCTTGCATTGCCTGTTCTAAACGAACAAATTGGGTATGGTGAACTTTGTAAAGCCGGAATACAGCTTGCAGAGAAGACTCCCGAGAAAAAATATTTTATGTACAATTTATCTCGTGGTGAAAATATTGACGTATATTTAAAAAAAGAAGTGATAAAGGTAAGCAATAAGAATATTGAAAATTGGAATATCGGAAAAGGAATACTATTTTACAGAACTCAAGATGTCAATGAAAATGAGTTTCTAAAAAAACTGGTAACAGGAAAAGAACACATTTCTAAAGGCAATTACACGGTTGTACTACTTTAAAATTACAATAGACAGATGAACAAAATACTGATATCCGGAGCCGCTGGTTTTATTGGCTATTCATTGGTAAAGCAGCTTATTAAAACAGGTGAATATCAAATAGTCGGACTCGACAACATAAACAATTATTACGATGTAACTCTTAAATATGGTCGATTACAAGACCTGGGCATTGAACAAAGTGTAATGAATGAAAATGAGCTAATTACCAGTAATACAGCTTCCAGTTTCAGATTTATAAAACTTGATTTGCAAGATCGTGAACAACTTAATGAACTGATGGATACCGAAGGTTTTGATATAGTGTGTAACCTTGCAGCACAAGCTGGTGTGCGTTACTCCATTGATCACCCATATGCATATTTAGAGTCCAACCTGGTGGGTTTTATGAATATATTGGAAGCATCACGGCAGCATAAAATTAAGCATTATATTTATGCTAGTTCGAGCAGTGTATATGGTACGAACAATGAGGTGCCTTACAGTGAATCGGATCAGGTCGATCAGCCACTAAGTCTTTATGCGGCAACAAAAAAATCGAATGAACTTATGGCTCATTCATATAGTAAATTATACAGCATGCGAACAACCGGAATACGGTTTTTTACGGTTTATGGTCCATGGGGAAGGCCTGACATGGCTCCCTACCTTTTTATGGATGCAATTGTTAATTGCAAACCCATAAAGGTATTCAATCATGGCAACTTGGAGCGTGATTTTACGTATGTGGATGATATAGTGAACGGGATAGTTCTGGTTATTAATTCTAAAATTAGCCAAAATGAAATTCCATACCAAATTTACAATTTGGGGAACTCAATGCCAGTTAAATTGATGGATTTTATAAGTTCTATTGAATATATTACTGGTAAATTGGCATTGAAAGAATTTGCACAAATGCAGCCCGGAGATGTTTATAAAACTTATGCCAATATGAAAAAGTTTGAAGAGCATTTTGGTTACAAACCTAAAGTGAATATTAATGTTGGATTAAGTAAAATGTACGAGTGGTATAAAACATATTTCAAAAGTTAGATCTTCCAATATCTCTTATAATGAGGTATAAATGCCCTTCAACACTTGGTTATTTAGTCGAGCCTTAAAAAATGGGCCTTTTAAGGCTCGGCTAATTAATGAATTTCTATACCTTCGTTGACTGTTAGCATAGGGCAGAATTATAGTTATTTATATTTATGCATTACGAATATAATTCTTTTTCTTGTCTTATGCTAACTTTTTAGTATCTTTCTCTTAAGAAACAAAATCTACCGGAACTAACTTAAGTCCATAGTTAGTAGCTTGTTTGTTGATATATTTAAGTTTGCGCTCTTTGAAACATTGGTTATATTCTTCAATAGGTAAAGGATTAAAATCAACTTTGTCTTTTAGCATTTTATAGAAGATTATTGCTAACTTTCGAGCAGTTGCTTTAATTGCAACAGGAGTTCCACTTTTAGCCTTAATCCTTCTATAAAATTCTCCGAGCCAATTATTGCTAGCTTTTAAAGTAGATGCAGCTATCCGAAATGCTTGCCCTGCTTTGTTTATCTTTTTTATAGACTTGCCTTTTAATCTCTTCCCACCCGAGGTTCTTGTATTTGGAGCTAAATTAAGCCAAGAAGTAAAATTCTTTTCTGTAGCCCATTTTGACATATCCGTACCAATTTCAGAAACTATTTCTGTAACAGTAAGTTCGCTTATTCCAAAAATATCTGTTAGATTAACACCTGTAATGATATTGAGATAATCTGTGGCATTAAAGCTAAATTTATTTTTGCTTTTTGTCTTTCTGTTTTCCTTTTTGTTTTGAGCTTTATCCGAATCGTTGACAAGACGTTGGAGAACAGTTTCTATCTGATTGTCGCATTCCATAATTTTGTCTTTGAATATTTGATAAAGTTCATAGGCTTGCTTTAATTCAAACAAATTATCTTGCCTCCATATTCCCTGTAAAGACTTCACAACATCTTCTTTGGAAGCTTTAATTCTAATATCAGCAAATTCAGCCAGTATGCCAGCATCTCGTTCGCCTCTTAATATGGCATCTATAATCAATCGACCTGATTTTCCGGTAATATCTGATATTACATTGTGTAACTTGATATTCATTTGATCAAAGGCTTTTTGGATCAATTGTATTTGTGTAGCTGAATTTTGTGTTAGATTTTTCCTTTGTCTTACATACGTCCTTAGTTCTCGAATCAATTCTTCTGGCTGAAAACTTTTGTTCAATAGCCAGTAAGAATGCAACTGTTGAATCCACTGACAATCTTTCACGTCTGATTTTCGACCTGAGACATTTTTTATATACCTCGCATTGACTAAAAAAACATCGAACCCGTATTCTTCCAACACTAAAAATGGTTGAACCCAGTAAACTCCTGTTGATTCCATAGCCACAGTATCAATATTGCACGATTTGAGCCATCGAGCCATTTCATGTAAATCTTCGGTAAAACTGCCAAATTTACGAACACTCTGTTCTGCTCTGTCCATTGGGACAGCTATATAGTGCATTTGGCTTGCAATATCAATACCTGCTGCATTCGGGTGCATTAATTCAAATGCGCCTGAATTTAAATTACGTGTATTCATAATGTTACATTTTAAATTAGAATCTTTGCTAAGTCACAAAAGCATATTTAATCTCTTAAACGGGTTTATCATAAGGATATCACCAAATATTTTGTCAATTGTGACTTAAACCATGCTTATATTGGGGCTCGAAAACACCATAGAAAAGTCGGTCTTAGCTGCAAAGAATAATATAATAAAGTAACAATTATCTTTTGAATTGTTTCATTTCGTTTTCGATTCCGTCAGAGGAATTAGGAGCTTATATCAAACTTACATTAATTTACAAACTAAAATATAAGTTATGAAAAAGAAAAAACTTTTTACAACACTGTTTATTGTCGGTGCCATCTTGCTCTCTTTCTCGTCGTGCAAAGATGATGAGAATGTAACCGCCAGTGCAGCTTCCTTAACCGCAACAGCCGGTGACGAGGCGCAGGCTTCAACCATCAACGATCAGATATTAAGCGAAGTGGATACATACGTTAGCGCAAATGCACAATTGGTAAAACCAATGTTTACAGGTGCAGTAACAAGTGTTCCGGACATTACAATCGGAAAAACTGAAACAACTCTTACCGGAGCATTAAAAAAAATCACTATCGACTTTGGCACAACCGGATTTACAGGAAGACATGGCAATACACTAAAAGGCAAAATAATCGTGGATCTAGATCTGAGAACACTTCTACTGGGAAGTTCCAGAACAATAACGTACGATAACTTTACCATCAACAATATCAGTGTAACGGGAACTAATAAAATCATTTTCGGAGGCTGGACAACTGATAAACATCCGTTTTGGACTATTACCGGCGAAAACGGAATTACGCTGGCGGATGGCAAAACGATTACCTGGAAAGCGGAACGCAGACTTGAATTTACTTCAGCATTAACAACATTCTGGGGCGAGGGCTATATTCTTACCGGTTCGGCAAGTGGCATAAATGCCGAAGGTAAAGCCTATTCTATCGCAATTAATGCCAGCAATCCTTTAATTGGCAGCACCTTGTATCCTTACGTTACGAAAGGAAGCGTATCGGTAACTATTGGTCAAAGCACAGGTGTAATTGATTATGGTGATGGTACACAAGACAACAAAGCAACGCTCACTTACAGCGGTGTAACATACGATTTTACTATCAGATAATTCAATTTCGTTTATATAAAAATGGCCGTAAAGCGATTGCTTTGCGGCCATTCTTTTTACATGTAGCTATGCGAATTACTTCAGCGGTTTAATTACAAAACCATAGCTGTACTCTTTAGCTTTCAACAGGTACGAGTCATGTGGCAAAGC
>JAGNPC010000399.1 GCA_017989795.1 Paludibacter sp.
GAATAATATCTTTGAACAAAATACCATAAAGATTTTTTAGTTTTGCATTTTGTAAATAAATAAATATGATTATTGAAAAACCTTACAAATTAGGCATTGCACTTAGCGGTGGAGGTATACGAGGATTATGCCATGCAGGCGTTTTAAAAGCATTGGATGAATTTGATATTAAACCCGATTTGCTATCGGGGGTAAGTGCAGGAGCACTTGTAGGCGCACTATATGCCGATGGATACACGCCCGACGAGATTGCACTATTGTTTGAAGATATTAGTTTCCGAAAAATGACAAAACTCCAAATTCCTAACGGCGGTTTGTTTAGCATTAAGGAATTTGAACGCTTTATGGGACGATCTTTACGCGCCAAACGCTTTGAAGACTTAAAAATACCGCTTTATGTCGTTGCTACCGACTTGGACAATGGACGAAGTGTGGAGTTTTCGAGTGGCATACTTATCCATCCAGTGGTTGCATCATGTAGCGTACCTGTATTATTTATGCCTAAAAAAATAAGAGGCGTACATTATGTTGATGGTGGAGTATTTAAGAACTTTCCGGTATCAACCATCCGTCCATATTGCGAAAAGGTGATTGGAATAAATGCAAGTCCACTTGTAGCTGACGAATATAAATTGTCGCTCAAGAATGTGGCTCAACGCACTTACCATTTTATGTTCAAAGCCAACATCGTGCACGATAAAGAATTGTGCGACTTACTGATAGAACCAGTTGATATGGCGCATTACGAAATGTTTGACATTGCTAAAGGACGTGAGATTTTTGAATTAGGATACCAATCGGCAAAAAAAATGCTAACAGACCAAGATCTACAAATAGGAATAATTTCTGAATTTTCAACAAAATAAAATCGTCAAATCGAAATTAGTTGTTCAACTTCTTCTTTTAGTATTGGCAAATGTTTAATTATAATACTCCAGATTTGAACATTTTCAATTTCATCATACCCATGAGTTAGCTTGTTTCTCGTGTCGACTATTTTTCGAGCATTCGAAATAGCCGCATCGGGCATTATTTTCAGGAATAAATTAACAGCTTCACCAATAGTAATTAGATTGCGTTCAACTGCATCTTGCAACAAATAATTTGAATCATACACTTCAAACACCTTATTTTCACCAATATAATTATCAATATTTTCAATGCAAATTAAAATATCTTTTAAAACTTTATTCGATTTATTGTCCATAAATAGCGATTTTAGTTGCATTTATTTCAGAAATAAAGTATGGATTTTTTAATGAACGTTCAGTTATTAAATCAACATCACGAAGCAATAAATCTTTCAATTCATATTCCAAATCCCACAAATGCTCTCCAGCATCTACTGGATTCAAACCATCCTGTAGATTCACTATAAAGTCAACATCACTCTCGTTGTTAAAACGATCAGTTAATGCAGAACCAAAAATATAAGCATTTTTGATTTTATGTTTCTTAAATAACTCAATTACTTTTGGTAAATAAGATTGAATTGTTGAATTTATCATTGTTTTTAACCGTAAAATTTGCCGTAAATATACAAAAATTCCTTATTAAAACATACAACAAAACCGAAATATTATAGTTTACACAAGCCCTAGCGCAAACCTCGTAAGAAATCACCCACCGACATGCGTTTTTTTGCAGGTGCTTGCAGGGACAGTAGGTGTATAAAACCATCACTTACAGCAACTTTTAAAAATGTTTTACCATCGGTTTGCACAGTACCCAATGCAAAACTGTGCGTGCATTTTTCCTTGGATGTTTCGTAAACCTTTAAAGCAATTTTTTCAGATATGGCTGGCAATTCAACTTCAATACGCGCTGATGGATAAGGACTTAAGCCACGCACGAAATTATAAACTTCATCAACAGTAGCATTTACATTTATTTCGCAAGTTTCTTTGAAAATTTTGGGTGCCGATTTAAGCACTGTTTCAGTGCTAATAAATTGATCTTGATCTACAGCTTCAACTCGTCCATCAATTAACATATCGATAGTTTTGCGCACCATCTGCGCTCCCATCACCATCAATTTATCGTGTACAGTACCTACGTTATCTGATTCTGCTATTGGAGTTTTTTCTTGTAAAATAATTTTACCTGTATCAATTTCGTGAGTCAAGAAAAAAGTAGTAGCACCTGTTTCTTTTTCACCATTAATAATGGCGTAATTGATAGGTGCGGCGCCACGGTATTGAGGTAACAAAGAGGCATGTAAATTAAAAGTGCCATGTTTGGGCATATTCCAAACAACTTCGGGCAACATACGAAATGCCACAACCACTTGAACATCAGCCTCAAGACTGCGCAGTTCATCTAAAAAAGCTTCATCCTTTAGCTTCTCGGGTTGAAGTAAGTTCAAACCATTATCGAGCGCATATTGTTTTACGGGTGAGTATTGTATTTTATGACCGCGACCTGCAGGTTTATCGGGCATGGTAATAACACCAACCACATTGTAGCCGTTTTCGACCAATACTTTTAAGCTTTCCACCGCAAAATCGGGCGTACCCATAAAAAC